>NZ_JBFPKG010000031.1:0-91137 GCF_040948665.1 Paraburkholderia sp. BR14320 | reverse complement strand
ACCAGCATCGTTGAAGGGATCAACAACACGATCAAGGTCATCAAGCGCAGAGCTTACGGGTACCGCGACGAGGAGTACTTCTTCCTCAAAATCCGCGCCGCGTTCCCCGGAAATCCTCGATGAACCTTTTTTTTGGGGGGGTTCGTCGCAGGAGACAGTGAAGCTGCGGAGAGCGACTGCGTATCCTGAGCCTGACTGAATGGAAGTCGGGAGGGCTGCTCGATCGTAAGGCTTTTCGGAGTCGTCTGATGCTTGCATACGAAGCACACACCTAGCATAGCTCCCTCGCTACTCGCCATGACTTCCTTCCTGCGAGTGGCGACTGACCTACAGCCAGCGCAAGCAGGAGGCGTGACACATTGGCCTATAACGGCAAATTTCTCGTGAATAACGAGCCCCTATCACCGCTCACCATTTTTTGGCATCGGTACCTTCGACGCTTATTCGGGTGACCGGCAATACCGCAATCAGGGCGGCTGCACGGCAGTGCCTGGCAAGGAGCCGATTCCCGCGGGTACGTACTCGATCGTTGACCGTCCTACTGGCGGTATCCGTTCAAGGGCTTATGCATTGGGAAAAGACGTATTGAATGCAGTTTTCGCTCATCCGTCGAATCACGGTGACTGGTTCGCCCTGTATCGGGATGACGGCAGCATTGACGACTTTACGTGGGTCAATGGAGTCAAGCGTGGCCAGTTCCGGTTGCATCCAGCAGGCGGGCACGGCGCATCGCTTGGTTGCATTACCCTGCCGGGCCATAGTGATTTCATGAGAATCCGCAATGCGTTGCTGCACACCGCGAAAATCCCCGCGGGCACTTCGGGTCTGCGCGCCTATGGAACAATTGAGGTCATCACATATGGCAGCACTTGCCCGTAGACTGTTCAAGTTCGCGTTGTTTCTGGGACTGTTTGTTCTATCAGTTCTTTACGTCCGCCCGTATCCCTACGAGTGGACGGAAACCGAGTCGAATGCGTATTGGGCGGCTTCCGATTGGCTCGGTGTGCGTGACCCTGATGACCTGTATTACGTAGTGTGGGTGACTATCGAACTGATCGTGGCGGTGCTGGCGTATGTGGCGATCATGAAGCTATGGCGGTGGCGTAGCACGAAACACTGAACGCAAGCTCTCGCACGCGCCGGCACGCGCGATCCCCGCGTCACGACCCCGCAAAAACGACCGCGCCGCGATCGTTCCAACACCGATCGCGGCGCAGCTCACTACTCGAATACGTCGACTACAGCAAACCATCAGTCTTCGCGATCGAACTCCGGCAGCGGCCGCGTTCCTTCAATCGCGACCGAATGCAGCAGCCCGGGCTTCAGATCGAGCAGACGCAAGATCGTCGGCGCGACCTGCGTGGTCAGCACTCGCTCGTCGTTGACCTTCCCGGCGTGATGCGCATGAGGCACGTACATCACGAGACCGAGATGGCTGTCGTCGGGCGCGTTGCCGCCATGCTCCTCGTCCTTCGACTTGCTCGACGTATAGATGACGCCCGGGTTCGGCTGAACGATGATGTCGGGCGTACGGCCGCGCGACGGATCGCCGAACCGGTTCGCCAGTTGCGGGCCGGACAGGATGTACGCTTGCGGACCGTCCGCGCAAATCCCCGGCGCGTTGCAGCTCAAATTGTCTTTCAGCGTCTTCACGACCGCGGCCGTCTGGCTTTGATCGCGCAGCCAGATCAGACCGACGTCGTCGGTCTGCACCATGCCGGTGCCGACGAGCCCGGTGCCATCGTTCAGGTTGCCGCTCGTCGTAGCGTTCTGCCCAAAAGCGCCGCCCGAATCCAGATCGTTGTTGGCTTCGAGCAGCTTGGTCAGCGTATCGCCGTTCTTCACCAGCTTCGAATGATCGGTCGGCGACTGGCCATGCTTCGCGGTCACGATGATCGCTGTCGACGAATAGAGATTGCGCTGCTTCAGTTCGGACACGATGCGTCCCAACGCGTCGTCGAGATACGCGATCGCGCCGGCCACTTGCGGACCCGGCGTGAAGCTCGCATCCAGATAGCCGCCGCCCGACGCGACCGTGGCCTTCTGCGCGACGCTCAAGGTCTGGAAGTTGGCGCCGAACACAGTCGGAATCGCGACGTTCTTTTGACCGGTCGAATCCTTGCCATCGATTTCATGGATCAGCGATTGCACATGGTAGTTGTCGAACTTCTCCGTGTGCGTGTACGTGTCGAGGTAGTAGGTATTGGTGTCCGGATCGATCGAATTTATTTCGGTACGTGAAAGATCGTCGACGCCCGTGCCGGACGGCCCGTTGAGCCAGTCGTAGCCCCACGCGTGCTTATCGGCCCACGCGGTGCGCGCGCCGTTCACATTGCCCTTGATCACTTCGAAGACCGTGTTGGTCTTCAGGTAGTTGTGCGGATAAACGGGCGTGCAGACGCCGTTGACGAGCGCATGCGGAATCGCCTGCGGGTTGAACGCGCCGCCGCCGTCGAGATGGATCAGCGCGCCGCCGTTCTCGCCGTCGATGCCGGTCGTTTCATCGAACACCACATTCCAGCCGGTCGGGCCCGTGCAATTGATATCGGACGGCGCATAGAGCGTGCGGTCGTAGGAGACGTCGTAGAACAGGCCCGCGGACTTCGGCGAGCCGCCGGTCACGAGCGCGGCGAGGCCCGGAAACGAATCCGACAGTCCCGGTGTATGCGCGTTCGTATACGTGGTGCCTGACTTCGCGAGCAGCGCCAGGTTGGGGCAGGTGTTTGCGCCGATGCAACGCGCGACGTCCTGCTCATGCAGACCATCGAAGCTGATCAGCAACACATGCTTGACCGACGCGCGATCGCGCTCGTGATCGCGGCCGTGATCGTGATCATCGCCGGCGGTCGCGACCGCCGAGTACAGCCCGGCGAGCAGTGCGACGGCGGCGCACATTGCGGTTTGCTTACGCTTCCATTTCGTGATCGGTTTCATGTCTCGTCCTTTTGTTTGACAACGAATTCGGGTAAAGCGGGACGAATTTGAACCGTAAAAAAAGTCATCTGCGTGACCTGGGTTTTTTATTTGGCGATACTGAAGTCTTAAGGCCTTGTTAAGGTCGGTGTGATCCGTTCGACGCGCGGGCGCTGTGAATCGGCTTCGGTTCCGAGCGTGATCCGCGCGAGTCGTCAAGCATAAAAAACGGCACGGGTTATCGCAGTCCGTGCCGCTTCGTCGGTCGGTGGTCAAGTACCTCGAGGGCGGGGCGGAAAGGACCGCCACGCCGCGCGGGTTGCCGGGCAAACAACGCGAGGGAGTCCGCCTAATGAGCGGCCGGCTCCTGCGTGATGGAATCCACGCGGTCGGGGTAGAACGCGAGGTGTTCGCGGATCGACGCGACGGCGTCGTAAGGGTGCTCGTAGGTCCACACCGCGTTGGTGCCGCGCTCGCCGGCCGATGGAATCGAGAAGTAGGCACAATCGCCTTTGTATGGACAATAAGTCGCGTGCGCGGTGCGTTCGAGCCGGGTCATGTCCACGTCCTTGCGGGGGATGTACAGCACGGCCGGATAGCGCGCCTCGCGCAGCGTCAACGCGTCGTGTGTATCGGCGATCACCTGGCCGCCAGCCATCACGATCACGCGCGCGCGGTGCTGCTCGATCGTGATCGGGTGGTCCGGGCCGGGGATCTTGACGGGTTTGTCGTTCGGGACCGAATGGGTGGACATAACGATGCTCCGTGGCGAAGTGGGTGGTGTCTCTTGCCCGAGCCGAGCGCCAAGGCAAGCGACTGAAGATATGCCCGTATTGCCGTACTACTTCACTTCGGGTATTTCTATACATACTAGCGCAGACCTTCCAGGTGCTGTGAGCGGCGCAACGCCCGCCGGAGTTGCATCGACCGCGTGCACGTGCTTTAGTGCAGCGGAATCGCGACTTCGCGGAAGAGGAACACAATCAGCCGACTGACAGGAGTGCGTGATGCTCGTTGGATACGCCGTGCGTGAGTGTGCAAATGAGCCTGCAAGTCAGCCTGCAATCTCGTCGTCGACAAATCGCGAGGTTGTTTGACTATGCCGGCACTTCGGAAGCGTTGGTCACTTCGCGCATTGGGCGCGGGTGCCGCTCTGCCTTTGAGCCTGCTGTCCGGCCCGTCGCACGCGCAGGTCGTGCCGGGGCAATTGTCGAGCAACACCGTGATCGGCGGCAATGTAAAGCAGCACGCGGACGCTGTGCTCGCGATCATGAGCTACACGACGGTCCCGGACGTCACGACCAGCAATCTGTCGGTCAATAACGGCCTGACCGGTAATCCCGGCTTCGGGCAGACGCAATTCGGCGGCGGTTTCACGCTCAGCAGGTCGTTTCCGTTGTACATGGAGGGCACGCTCGCCTACAGCCGCTACGATCCGATTTTCATCGCCACGGATGGCGCCCAGCAGCGTGCGGTGCCCACCAGGTGGAACACCTTCAGCGGCACGGTCGGCCTGGGCTGGGATTTCCGCATCACCGACGAACTGGCATTCCGCCCGATCCTGAACGGTACGATCGGGCGCGTGTCGAGCGACCTGAAGGTGGGGCAGACGCTGTTCAATCACGTCACCGACAGCAACCTGCAGTTCCTCGAGAACGGCTCGCTCGATGCCTACGGCTATGGCGGCTCCCTGATGCTCGACTACGAGCACTACCGCGAAAACTACGAAATCGACGCCGAATTGCGGGCGACCGATATCTACCTGCGCAGTTTCGGCGGTTCATCGCAGGCCGTTCAGGGCTCTGCCACGGCCCAGCAAGTGAGCCTATGGACACGCTGGCGCGCGCCCACCGGCTGGCACGCGCTGGACCGGCCAGTCCGCTATGTGCTCGAAGCCGCTTACTCGCACTATTTCGGCGACAGCGCCGGGGTGCTGGGTTTCAACGACCTCACGTCGCTGGGAGTCGGCCTCGAACTCGATAGCAGCAGGTATCCCATCATCGTCACCCGCACGCGCGCGATGGTGCGCTACGTGTTCGGTCGCAACGTGCACGGCGTGTCGTTCGGATTCGCGATGAGTTTCTAGCGCGGCCTGCTTACCGGACCGCACGAATGGCGCGGATACCTGCCGTCGACGCTACTTCGTCACCCCCTTCTTCGTCGCGAGATCCTGCGCCATCTTGTAGTGTTCCTCGATGGTGGGCAGCGCTTTTTGCGCTGCCTTCTTCAGATCAGCGTTCTGGCCATCCGAAATTTCTTTCTTGAATGCGCTCAGCGCGTCCTCGTGTCCCTGCAAACCGACCTTCTGGATATAGGCCTGATCGAATGCGTTGCCATGCAGGCTCTTCAGCGAGTCCAGCACCGTGGTGTCGGAATTGTCCTTCGGCACCGCGACGCCGTGTGGCGCAGCCATCTTCAGTTGCATCGTGAGCTTCGTGTGATCGAGCATCATGTGATGCGCGAACGATTTCACATCCTTGTCGCTGGAGTTCTTCGTCGCGAGCTTGGCCGCGTCGATTTCGGTCGACGACGACATGCTCGCCGCCTGCACGAAGTCCTTGTCGGCCTGAGGCAGCGGATTGGCGCTCGTGGTCGAGGCGGCCTCGGTTTGCGCGCCGGCGATCTGAGGGATAGCGGCAAGCCCACAGCACATCGCGGCAATGGCGGTAACGCGCTTCATGTTTTTCTCCTCTACGAAGTGGAACGGGATGAAGCGAAGCGGGACGGATGACTCGCTTCGATCGACAACCCGCAAGCGCCATACCATCGTCCACCGCGCGTCTGGAATGATGGATGCTCGACGACGGAGGTCTGCACGGCGGAAGAACGACGGAGGCTCGCATGCGCATCGCGCAAGTGTCGACGCTCTACGAGCGCGTGCCGCCCGTCGCCTATGGCGGCACCGAGCGCGTCGTGTCGTGGCTGACCGAGGCGCTGGTTGAACTCGGCCATGAGGTCACGCTGTTCGCGAGCGGCGACTCGCTGACGCGCGCGCATCTCGTGTCGGTCTATCCGCGGCCGCTGCGCGAGCTCGAGAACACGGCCGACCCGCAGGCGTTTCATGTCGCGATGCTCGAACGAGTCGTGCAACGTTCGGCCGACTTCGACATCGTGCACTTCCACACCGACTACACGAGCTTCCCGTTCGGCCGGCGGCTGGGCTGCGCGCACGTGACGACGCTGCACTGGCGGCTCGACATCCCCGGTCTGGATGCGCTGTATCGCGAGTTTTGCGACGTACCGCTGGTATCGATCTCCGACGCGCAGCGCGCGCCGCTGCCGCGACTCGCGTGGCAGCGCACCGTCCATCACGGCCTGCCGCGCGACCTTCACACCTTCAGCCGCACGCCGTCCGACTACCTGGCATTCGTCGGCCGGATCGCGCCGACCAAGCGACCCGATCTCGCGATCGAGATCGCGCGCCGTGCGAACGCGCGGCTCGAAATCGCGGCCAAGATCGACGACGGCGATCGCGTCTACTACGAGCACGAGGTCGCCTCGCTGATGCGGCAACCGCATGTTTGCTATCGCGGCGAGCTCGGTGGTCGTGACAAGGATCGCTTCATCGGCGCCGCGCGAGCGCTGCTGTTTCCGATCGACTGGCCCGAGCCGTTCGGGCTCGTGCTGGTCGAGGCGCTGGCGGCGGGCACACCGGTGATCGCGTTCGACCGCGGCTCGGTCCGCGAAATCATCGACGACGGCGTGACCGGCTTCATCGTCGATAGCGTCGACGAGGCCGTCGATGCGGTGAACCGTATCGGCGAACTGGACCGCGCGCGCTGTCGCGCAGCATTCGAGCGGCGCTTCACCGCGGCACGCATGGCCGACGAGTACCTCGAGGTTTACCGGAAGCTGTTGGCATCGAAGCGTTGAAGCGTTGAAGCAACGGCGCCTGCGCGAGTGTGGAGTTTTTCTAACACGGCACGCCATTCTTGACCAACGCCATCGGCACTGACGGCCACGGTGCATGCGAGCGGACCACGCGTCATGCGGCCGCCGGGCGCACGCGCGCAGCGGGCCGAGCGCATCGCGATCGGCGAGCACGAGTCGGGAAGACCGTCAGCGCGCCTCGCAGGCGCCGCCCGGCGCCCTACAGGCACGCCGGATGCGAAGGCACGAGCATCCGCGCGTGCCCGAAGCGATGCCCGGCACGGACGTACAGCCGGAGCAGTAGCCGGTACGCGACACGCCGGACGTGCAAGCACCGGGCTCGGCGGCGCCGCGACGCGCCACCCCGGCCAGCACTTGACCCTTCCACGCAACCCATCAGGGGAACGAAATGACCGACTCCCGTTCGACCACGGGCGAGCGCCCGCTGAACCCGTTCATCGACGTGCAGAAAGCGCTGAAGGGCGCTTCCTATCCCGCCGACAAGGACAGCCTCATCGAAACCGCGAAAGCCAATGGCGCCGACGACGAGGTGCTGCAACGGCTCCAGGATCTGCCCGACCAGCAGTATCAGAGCCCCGCCGAAGTCTCGAAGGGCGTCGGCAATGAATAGCCCGCAAACTCCATCGCCGCCGCCGCCAGGTCAGGGCTCACCGGCGGCCCGGTCCCCGCGTGGAACGCGGCTTTCGGCCGCGCTCGCGGTGCCGGGCGTCGTCTTCTTCGTCATTGGCGTGCTGCTCGCGATCGGCGGTATCCGGCTCGCGATGCTCGGCGGCTCGTGGTACTACCTGCTCGCCGGCATCGCGATCGCGGCGACCGGCGTGCTGCTGTGGCTGCGCCGGCGTGCCGCGCTGTTCGTGTTCGCGATCGTGCTGTTCGCATCGACGATCTGGGCGGTGGTCGAGGCGCGCTTCGATTTCTGGCAATTGCTGCCGCGTCTTTGGGTGTGGGTCGTGCTCGCGATCTGGCTGCTACTGCCACCGGTGAGCAAGCGGCTTGCGCTCGGGCCGCCCGCCGTACCGCGCGAAGGCGTGCTGCCGCTCGCGGGAGCGGTCGTGCTCGCGGTGCTGCTCGGCGTCGTCACCGCGTTCAATCATCCGTACGATCACCCCGGCCAGCTCGAAGTGACGTCGGCCGCGCCTGCCGACGCGCCGCTTGCCGGCGACTCGAATCGCAAGCCGGCGGACTGGAGCGACTACGGCGGCTCGCCGCTCGGCCAGCGCTACTCGCCGCTTGCGCAGATCACACCGGAGAACGCGGGCAAGCTGAAGGAGGCATGGCGCATCGAGACCGGCGACAAAGCCGGTCCGGGCGACCCGACCGAAACCACCTACGAAGACACGCCGATCAAGGTCGACAACAAGGTGTACGTGTGCACGCCGCACAGCATCGTGATCGCGCTCGATCCCGCGACCGGCCACCAACTGTGGCGTTACGACCCGCACATCCAGAGCCCGGTCGGCAGCTTCAAGCATTGGGAGCATATGACTTGTCGCGGCGTGTCGTATCACGACGACGCGCTCTATCCGCCGCTGCCGGCCGCGGCCGAAGCCGCGCGCAACAGCGCGGCCACGGCCACCGCGAGTCCGGCGAGCGCCGCGGCGGCGGCGGGCCAGGGGACGGTGCCGACGCCGGTGCCGAACACGCCGCAAGACCGGACCGCAGCTGCGAGCGAGTGCCCGCGCCGCATCTTCCTGCCGACCGCCGATGCGCGCCTGATCGCGCTGAACGCCGACACGGGCGCGCTGTGCCCGCACTTCGGCAACAACGGCGCAGTGGACCTGCGCACGCACATCGGGCCGTTCACGCCCGGTGGCTACTACTCGACGTCGCCGCCGGCCGTCACGCGCGACCTCGTGATCATCAGCGGCCACGTGACCGACAACGAATCGACCAACGAGCCGTCCGGCGTCACGCGCGCGTTCGACGTGCACGATGGCCACCTGGTGTGGAACTGGGACGCGGGCAATCCGGACAAGACGCAGCCGATAGCATCAGGCCAGATCTACGTGCGCAACTCGCCGAACATGTGGTCGGTGTTCTCGGTCGACGAGAAGCTCGGCATGGTCTATCTGCCTCTCGGCAATCAGACGCCGGACCAGTGGGGCGGCCTGCGCACACCGGCGTCCGAGAAGGTCGCGGCGGGCATCGTCGCGCTCGATCTCGCGACCGGCCGGATGGTGTGGAACTACCAGTTCACGCACCACGACCTGTGGGACATGGACGTCGGCGGCCAGCCGTCGCTCGTCGATCTGCAAACCGCGAGCGGCGTGCAACCGGCGATCATCGCGTCGACCAAGCAGGGCAGCATCTACGTGCTGAACCGCCAGACCGGCAAGCCGATCATTCCGATCACCGAACGTCCGGTGCCGGGCGGCGCGGCGCCGGGTGACCACACGTCGCCGACGCAGCCCTATTCGGCGCTGAACTTCGCGCCGCCGATGGTGCACGAGCACGACATGTGGGGCACCAATCCGTTCGATCAGCTGTGGTGCCGCATCAAGTTCAAGTCGTTGCGCTACGACGGCATGTTCACACCGCCATCGGAGCAGGGCTCGCTCGTGTTCCCCGGCAATTTCGGCGTGTTCGACTGGGGCGGTGTGGCGGTCGATCCGGTGCGGCAGGTGCTGATCGTCAATCCGAGCTATATGGCGTTCACGTCGAAGCTGGTTCCGCGCGCACAGATCGGTTCGAACAGCGGCGAACAGAAGGGCAGCGAAACG
Source organism: Paraburkholderia sp. BR14320 (assembly GCF_040948665.1). Lineage (NCBI taxonomy): Bacteria > Pseudomonadati > Pseudomonadota > Betaproteobacteria > Burkholderiales > Burkholderiaceae > Paraburkholderia > Paraburkholderia sp. BR14320. The sequence continues at coordinate 81,613 of NZ_JBFPKG010000031.1, read as the reverse complement.
AGTGGCATCAAGCTCGCGCTCGGCACGCCATTCGGCTTCGAACTGAACGCGTTCCTTTCGCCGCTCGGCATTCCGTGTCAATCGCCGCCCTGGGGCTACGTGGCCGCCGTCGATCTGCGCCAGGGGCATATCGTCTGGGAGCACAAGAACGGCACGATCCGCGATAGCGCGCCGCTGCCGATTCCGATGCCGCTCGGCGTGCCGAGCCTTGGCGGCATGATCACCACCGGTGGCGGCGTCGCGTTCCTGTCCGGCACGCTCGACTACTACCTGCGCGCCTATGACGTGCGCACCGGCGCGCGGCTGTGGCAAGCGCGTCTGCCGGCCGGCGGCCAGGCCACGCCGATGACCTATGCCGACAGCAACGGCAAGCAATATGTGCTGGTGGTCGCGGGCGGACATGGCTCGCTAGGCACGAAGCAGGGTGACTCCGTGGTCGCCTATACGTTGCCGTAGTCGCGCCGCGGTAATCACACTGCAGGCGCACACTGCAAGCGCGCGCCACGCTCAATGCGTGGCCGCGCGCAGCAAAAGCTTCAACACACCCGCCACCGTCGCGACCGCGACGATGCCGGCGAGCCACAGGCCGGCGAACCACGCAAGGCGGCGCCACATGTCAGTGGTACCCCTCGCCCGCGCGCATCTTGCCCTTGAACACCGAGTACGCATACACGGTATAGCCGAGAATCATCGGCACCGTGATCGCGGCGCCGACCAGCAGAAACAGCAGGCTCGCATGCGGCGCTGCCGCCGCGCGGAACGAAATCGACGGTGGCACGAGGTTCGGATAAAGACTGATCAGGAGCCCCGCGTAGCACAGCACGAAGATGCCGTACGCAAACAGCAGCGGCAACAGATGGCGGCGCGCAGACAGGCTGCGGAAAAATCCGAAGGCCAGCAGAACGACCAGCACCGGTACCCAGGCGGTGAACAGCAGGTCCGGCCAGCGGAACCAGCGCGCCGTCAGCGAGTTGGGCAGCATCGGCGTCCATAGCGTGACCACCACGATCAGCGCGAGCACGGTGACGGCCATCGTGCGCGTGTGTCGCCGGCAACGCTCGTGCAACGGACCTTCGGTGCGCCAGATCAGCCAGCACGAGCCGAGCAGCGTGTAACCGGCCATCACCGCGAGACCGCAAAGGATCGTGAAGCCGGTCAGCCAGTCCCACCAGCCGCCCACATACGAGAACCCCTTGACCTCGATACCTTGCAGCAGGCCGCCGAGCACGAGCCCCTGGCACAGCGCCGCGAGCGCCGAGCCGCCGAAGAACGCGACGTCCCACCATGCGCGGCCGCGACCTATCGCGCGAAAGCGGAATTCGAAAGCGACGCCGCGGAACACCAGCGCGAGCAGCATCGCGATGATCGGCGGATAGAGCGCCGGCAGAATCACTCCGTAGGCAAGCGGAAACACCGCGAACAAGCCGCCGCCGCCGAGCACGAGCCACGTCTCGTTGCCGTCCCATACCGGTGCGATCGAATTGACCATCACGTCGCGGTCGTCGCGCTGGTGCTCGACCGCGAACAGGATGCCGACGCCGAGATCGAAGCCATCGAGCAGCACGTATGCGAGCACCGCGAACGCGAGGATCGCGGCCCATACCAAAGCGAGATCAAACGTTCCTGTCGTCATCGGCGTGACTCCCCGGAGTTGATGGGCCGGACGGTGCCTGCGCGGGGCCCGGTGTGATGCCGGCGCTGCGATGCGGCTTGTGCTTTGCGGGGCCGGGCGTGTCGAGCGTGGGCGTCGCCGCCATCAGCCGGAACAGAAAGACCACGGCCGCGCCGAATACGATCGCGTACACCACGCCGAAGCTCGCGAGCGATACCGCGACGCCGGGCGCGGCGATCGGTGACACGCTGTCGGCGGTACGCAGCAGACCGTACACCGTGTAAGGCTGCCGGCCGACTTCGGTGACGGTCCAGCCGCACAGCAACGCGATCAGACCAGCCGGCCCCATCGCGACCATGATCCGATGCATCCAGCGCGCTTCGTACAGGGCCCTTCGGTAGCGCAACGCGAGACTGCCCAGTCCGAGCAGCGCCATCAGGACGCCGAGTCCGACCATCACGCGAAACGCCCAGAACACGACCGGCGAGAACGGCCGCTCGGACGGCGGGAACGATTTGAGGCCTGCGATCGAGCCGTCCCAGGTGTGCGTCAGAATCAGCGCGCCGAGATGCGGTATCTCGAGCGCATAGTCGGTCGTCTCCGTGCGCATGTTCGGGAACCCGAACAGAATCAACGGCTGACCGGGACGCGCGACCCAGTCGCCTTCGAGCGCGGCGATTTTCGCCGGCTGGTGCTTGAGTGTGTTGATACCGTGCTGGTCGCCGACCACCATCTGGATCGGCGCGACGATGCAGGCCATCCATAGCGCCATCGACACCATCAGGCGCGCGCAGACATTGCGCGAATCGCCGAGCAGATGCCAGGCGCCGACCGCGCCGACGACGAACGCGACGCTCAGATACGCGGCCAGCACCATGTGTACGAGCCGGAACGGAAATGACGGATTGAAGATGATGCGCATCCAGTCGGCCGGAAAGAAGCGTCCTTCGACGATCGCATAGCCCTGCGGCGTCTGCATCCATGAATTGACGGCGAGAATCCAGAACGCGCTCATTAGCGTGCCGATCGCGACGAGCACGGCCGCGAGAAAGTGCAGACGCGGGCCGACGCGTTTCATGCCGAACAGCATCACGCCGAGAAAGCCCGACTCGAGAAAGAAAGCGGTCAACACTTCATAGCCCATCAGCGGCCCGACGATCGGACCCGCGCGAAACGCGAAGCCCGCCCAGTTGGTGCCGAACTGATACGACATCACGAGCCCCGACACGACGCCGATGCCGAACACGACCGCGAAGATCGTCAGCCAGTAGCGGTAGACGGCAAGATACACGGGCTTGTGGGTGACGAGCCACGCGCCTTCGAGCACGGCGAGGTAGCTCGCGAGACCAATCGACAGCGCCGGAAAGATGATGTGGAAAGCAATCGTGAAGCCGAATTGCATTCGCGCGAGGGTCACGGCATCGATGGGAATGGACATCAGGGTTCCTCGGGGCAGGCTGGCGGCGACGCTCCGCCGCTTCGACACGACCCGCAGCAAGCCCCATACCGTTCGGCGCGGGCCACGGGGTATAGCGCTTGCTGAGCGCACGCATGAATCGATCGAAGGAGTCGTGCACCATGCGATTTTTCGCGCTCGCAACCGACTACGACAACACGCTCGCCACCGACGGCCGGGTCGCCGATTCGACGTGGGCCGCACTCGAACGCCTGCGCGCGTCGGGCCGTCACGCGATCCTCGTCAGCGGACGCGAACTCGACGACCTGCTCGCGATCTGCCCGCGCGTCGAGCTGTTTTCGCGCGTGGTCGCCGAAAACGGCGGCGTGCTGTATTGCCCGGCCGATGGCACGCGCCGTCTGCTCGCACCCGCACCGCCGGAGAATTTCGTCGCGGAGTTACGGCGGCGCGCACCCAACGCTTTCAGCGTCAGCCAGACATTGGTCGCGACGATGAAGCCCCATGAGCATGTCGCGCTCGATGTGATTCGCGACCTCGGGCTCGAGTTGCGGATCATCTTCAACGGCGACGCGGTGATGATCGTGGCGCCGGGCGTGTCGAAGGCGAGCGGTCTGAGCGCGGCGCTCGCCGATCTCGAACTGTCGCCGCTGAACGTGGTCGGGATCGGCGACGCGGAAAACGACCATGCGCTGCTCGACGCGTGCGGCCTCGCGGCGGCCGTCGCGAACGCGTTGCCGGAGTTGAAGAAGCACGCCGATATCGTGACGGGCGGCGTCGCGGGCGCGGGCGTCGCGGAACTGATCGACGCACTCGTCGCCGACGATTTGCGCAGCACCGCCGACGCGTCGCCGCGCAATCGCATCGTGCTCGGCCCGCGCTGTGATGCGCCGGACAGCGAGCCGCTGTCGTTGTCCGCGGACGGCAGCGTCGTGCTGCTCGTCGGTGACTCGGGCTGCGGCAAGTCGACCGCGACGGCGGGCCTGCTCGAACGGCTCGCGGACGCCGGCTGCCAGATGTGCATCGTCGATCCTGAAGGCGACTATGACAACGACGACGCGACCCTCGTGCTCGGCGATGCGAGCAATGCACCGTCGATCGAGGAGGCGATGCAGTTGCTGCGCCGTCCGGCGCGGCCGGCTATCGCGCTCAATCTGCTGCGGGTGCCGCCGTCGGATCGGCCGGTGTTCTGCGCGAATCTGCTGCTGCAGGTGCAGCGTCTGCGCACGCGCACCGGGCGGCCGCACTGGCTCGTGTTCGAAGAGGCGCATCACGTGTTTCCCGCGCAATGGGCCGGCGCGAACCAGGCGATTCCGGATGCGCTCGAAACGGCGCTCGCGGTCACCGTGTCGCCGGAGCAGTTATCGCCGGTGTTGCTGCAGCAGGTCGGCACCGTGCTCGCGATGGGCGACGGCGCGCATGCGGCCTTGCAGCGCTTTGCCGCGGCAAGTGGACGCGAGCCGCCAGCGTCGAGCGGTGATGGGGCGCAACTCGCCAGAGGCGACGCGCTGTTATGGCGCGTCAGCGCCGCCGCGCCGCCGCAACCCGTGCGGCTCGAGCCCGGTCGCAAGGAAAAGCGCCGGCATCGTCGCAAGTACGCGGAGGGGCTGCTGATTCCCGAGCGCAGCTTTTACTTTCGCGGCGAGCACAACGCGCTGAACCTGCGCGCGCACAACCTCGTGCTGTTCGTCGAGATTGCCGAGGGTGTCGATGCGGCGACATGGCAGTTTCATCGCCAGCGTGGCGACTATTCGCGCTGGTTCGAACAGCAGATCGGCGACGCGGACCTGGCCGACGAAGCGCGCGGCATCGAGCAGGACAGCGCACTCGATGCGGCGCAAAGCCTCGCGCGCATCCGCGCGGCGATCCACGCGCGCTATACCCAACCGGAGAATCCGTCGCTGCCCGCGGTGTTGACCGGCTCGCCGCAAAGTCGCGACGAGCCCGACCCGCGTCAATCCGACGCCGATCCGCAGCAGCGGCAGTGAGGCGGGGATTGCAACGCGCCCCGCGCGCATTGCCCGCCAGGCACGCGCTATGCGCATCTCCGGTCAAAGCGGGCCGATGCAACGGACCGAAGGAGCCGAACATGCGTGTGCAGGCGATAGAGATGGCCGACTTCCTCGTAAGCTGGACCGTCATCAGGGATTCTGAAGGTGCCTTTCAATGGATCGTGCTCGTGACCGAGCGCGGCGGCGGACATGGCACGGTCTTCGAGCGACGCGGCACGTGTGGCCACGTGTCGTGGGGCGACGCGCAGGACATCGCGGCCGAGAATGCGCGCCGCGTCGCCGCCACGCTCGTCGAGCCGGGCACGCTCGACAGGACGAAACAGCGGGGCGCGCGGACGCCGGCGGCGCCCGGCGCGAATCGTTGATGCCCGCTTGCGCCAGTCGTTCGCGCATCCGCTAGTCATATTGACGCTGCGTCCGTGCCGCGCGACGCGACCTCGGCAGGCTGCGCCGCAACGCGAGCAATAAGGTCGATCCCAGCAGCAGCGTGGCGATCGGAAACGTGCCCGCCGCATTCATCGCAATGTTCATCGGACGCTCTCCGAGCAACTGCATCCGGCGGCGCGTCATCGCGGCGCCGAGCGACTGCAGTTCGTTTTTCAGCACGCGCTCGGCGTCGGGCAGCAGGATGGTTTCCTCGTCGGCGACGTGATGGGCGACTTCGCGGATCAGTTGAAGAAACAGCCCGTCGTAGGCGGCGTTTTCGGGGCCCATTGCGCGCAGCTTCGCGATCGTCGCGCGCATCTCGTCGTGCTCGGAACGACTTTTCGTCAATGTCTCGTCGTTGCCCATCGCGCGGTCTAGCGCCGGGTAGAAAATTTCTTCCTCCAGTTGCGCGTGGATTTCAAGCGCATCGCATACGCCGTTGACGATCGCGCGTTTTCGCCACCATGGCGTGGACGCGTGGTATCGGTGCGAAGCGGCGAGCACGTGCATATGGTCGAGGCGGATCATCGACGTAATCGACGGCGACAACGATGAGGCGTCATTGGACATGGCGTTTCTCCACTGAAAGGGTGCTCGCGGATACCGCATGCGCCATTCCCGATGCCCGACAAACCAGTCAATCGGATGCCGGCGCCTCGCTAGCGGAGTTCTTTGCTGTTCGAGAGGGCGCTCAACGCGGAGTCCGCGGCATCCGCCGCACGGGCGAACAGGTCGTCGACGATTCGGCGCGCCGAGCTATATCCGCCCATCAACGCATCGGCTTCGGTGTCGAACGGCCGTCCGCCGGCAATGTCGAAGCGCAGCGGCGAGAACGTGGCAACCGCGGCACCCGCCTGATAGATGTGAACCACCGCCGCATAGCGCGTGCGTACCGCCGCGCGCCCGGCGGGGCGCAACGTGAAATCCGCCTCGACGGTCACCTCGATCGTGAACCCGTGGTATTCGTAGGTCCGCATCATCATCATGTCCTTCGTCGCGTAAGTGTGTGATCGCGCCGGTGCGCGACGATCATGCGCGACGGCCACGGCGCTCGCTGCGTGCTTCGAGGGTAGCGAGCCGCGCGAGCAGCAGGCGCGCTTGCGGTTGCAGCGCCGGCGGCAGTTCGGCATTGGCCTCGATGCGCGCGCGCCAGTAAGCGGGCGTCGCAACTACCGTGCCCTGCCAGTCGACGCGGTCGCGTTGAACGAGTTGTTCAAGGCGCTGCACCATCGTGCTGATGTGCTTCAGTTCGTTGGCAGCGTCGTTATAGTTGCGCGCGGCAGGCACAGGTTCTCTCCGATTTGTTGTTAGTCGTTGTCGTGAGTCAGCGTTTCGACCATACCGCGTCGCTCGCTCCAGGGGCCTGTACCGCCTCAACGTTTTCGCATCAGCGACCAGTTGGCGCTCGAGCACCGCGTTGAATTCTTCGCGCTCTATATCGGTGCACTCCGGCGATGCCTTCACCAGCATCGACACCGCAAATTCATGAGGGCTCAGCATGATCCTTCTTGGAGCGGTCAATTTTTCACGGAACGGACGGTTTTGACGCTGTCGGCAGTAAGTCGTACCGGCCTGTCGACGTGTCGTAAAACGCCGGAAACAGCATACGCTGGCGTCCGCAAAAAAGTGCATCGAGGCGCGTGTCCGAAACGCTGACATTGTGGACAGCCGCGCCGCGAGGTGCGCCAACGCCTTTGCGCGAATTCGAATGCGCCCATTCGCGACCGACTCCGCGTGGCGTTATTCAATGTGAATGACGGTTGAAGAAGGTGGGGAAATGCCTGACGTCCGACGAGCCTGCCCTCGCGCCGTCGATGCGCGGGAGTGGCAAAACTCCGCGAGGCGCGATCCCAACCGCGACGCGGCGCTGCGCGCATCGACGAAACACGCGGCAGCGCCTTCCAGCGATCAGCCGACCTCATTGGTTGCGCGGGACTTCGCTGCCTATTTCGGCACCGGTCGTCGGATCGCTCGACGGGTCGGATCGCAGACGCGTGGCCATCGCGGTGACCGCGGTTTCCTGTTGCGCTTCGAGGCCCACCGACGCACTGCCGTCGCCGCCATCCACCGCGGGTTCACCCGTCTGTATCGTGAGACCGGTGCCGCTGTTCCACGGTGTGTTGATCACCGCTCCGTCGTGCGACATCTTGTAGTAGACGCTCGCGAATTCCTGTCTCGGCGGCAGCTTGCCCGGCGGGAAACTCGGCGTGATCGCATACAGCGCCTTCTCGAACGACTTCTGATGCGCGACTTCGCGGGTCATCAGAAAGCCGAGCGCCTCGCGCACGCCGGCATCGTCGGTGACGTTGATCAGCCGTTCATAGATGATCTTGGCGCGCGCTTCGGCCGCGATGTTCGAGCGCAGGTCCGCGGTCGGCTCGCCGATCGTGTCGATGTACGCGGCACTCCACGGGACGCCGCCGGAGTTCGTCAGCGGCGGTCCGCCGCCGTATAGCACCTGGGTCAGGTGACTGTCGTTGCCCGCGCCGTTGAGCTTGCGATAAAGCTCGGCGTGCTGCTCGACCGCTTCGGCGAGTTCCCCTTTCGCGCCGCGATTCAACATCGCGACGATCGAGCCGATGATCTCGAGATGGCTCAGCTCTTCGGTGGCGATATCGAACAGCATGTCCTTGCGCCCGGGGTCTTCTTCCGCAACGGCCTGGGTGAAGTAGCGCATCGCGGCGGCCAGTTCGCCTTGCGGACCGCCGAACTGCTCCAGCATCAGATTCGCGAGCCCGGGATTGGTCGTGCCGACGCGAACCGTGTATTGCAGCCGTTTGTTGTGCATGAACATCGTGACCTCCATTGGAGTTGGTACTTGGGTCTTCCATCCGCCGTGCCACGCATGCGGAGCGCCGTTCGTCGCGAGCGGCGCGTGGATCGCCTCGCATGCCGCATTCCTGGCCGGCTCGCAGCGCGCCGTTGGCCGGCCCGCGATGGCGTGCGCGGTGGCCGATGGCGCCTATCTCATGCCGCGCGCTATCGTCATCGGCATGTCCGTGGCCTTCGGCATATGGACAGCCGGCATCGGTTGGAGCAGCATGGTCGCCTGGATGGGCTTGAAGCAGCGGGCGAATGCCCCTGGAACTTGCATGTGAGCGAGGCACTCGACTCAAATGCCCGCGCTGCGGCATCGACACTTTTTCGAGCTGCGCGCACGAGCGAGGTAACCAGTCGTCCTACTGCAGGAGGAAAGAAATGCTGACGCAGAAAACCAGGGACATCGTAAAAGCGACGGCCCCGGTTCTGGCCGCGCACGGCTATACGATCATTCAACGTTTCTATAGACGGCTCTTCGAAGCGCATCCCGAACTGAAAAACGTTTTCAACATGGCGCATCAGGAGCAGGGGCAGCAGCAGGAAGCGCTTGCGCGCGCGGTGTACGCGTATGCCGAGAACATCGAGGACCCCAGCAGTCTCGCCGCGGTGCTGCGCAATATCGCCAACAAGCACGCGAGCCTCGACGTGAAAGCGCAGCACTATCCGATCGTCGGCGAACATCTGCTCGGCGCGATCAAGGACGTGCTCGGCGACGCCGCGACCGACGACATCATCTCCGCGTGGGCGCAGGCATACGGCAATCTCGCGGACGTGCTGATGGGCATGGAGTCCGAATTGCGCGAAACCCGCGCGGCGCAGCTAGGCGGCTGGACCGGATGGCGCACCTTCGTCGTCAAGGAGAAGCGGCCCGAGAGCAGCGTGATCACGTCGTTCATCCTCGAACCGAAGGATGGACAGCCGGTCGCCAACTTCGAGCCGGGACAGTACATCGGTATCGCGCTCGACGTGCCCGCGCTCGGCCTGCAGCAGATCCGGCAATACAGCCTGTCCGACGTGCCGAACGGCCATAGCTATCGGATCTCGGTCAAGCGCGAGAACGGCGAGGCCGGGCGGCCGGCCGGCTATGTGTCGTCGCTGCTGCACGATCGCGTGAACGTCGGCGACGAGGTGAAGCTGGCGGCGCCGTACGGTACGTTCTACATCGATGTCCATGCGAAGACGCCGATCGTACTGATCAGCGGCGGCGTCGGTCTGACGCCGATGGTCAGCATGTTGAAGCGCGCGATTCAGGACCCGCAGCGGCGCGTGGTGTTCATTCATGGTGCACGCAACGGCGCGGTGCACGCGATGCGCGACCGTCTGCAGCAGACCGCCGCCACCCAGCCGAACTTCCGCGCGATCGTGTTCTACGACGCGCCGCTCGATACCGACGTGCAGGGCCGCGACTACGACAACGCCGGTTTCATCGACCTGAGCAACCTGCGCGACGAGATCCTGTTGCCCGACGCCGACTACTACATCTGCGGTCCGGTTCCTTTCATGCGGCTGCAGCACGACGCATTGAAAAACCTGGACATTCACGAGTCGAAAATTCACTACGAGGTGTTCGGGCCGGATCTGTTCGCTGAATGACGCATACCGAAAGTGCCGCGCGACGGCTGCCACGGAAACGACAAGCAGGAATGCAGTCACCGAGACGGGGAGTGCGGCATGAAAGTGCACCATCTGAACTGCATTTCGACCTGCCCGTTGTGCGGCATGCTGTTCAACGGGCAACCCGAATCGTTGATCCGCCGCGGGCATCTGGCCTGCCATTGTCTGCTCGTCGAAAGTCCGGCGGGGCTCGTGCTCGTCGATACCGGTTTCGGTCTGCGCGATGTCGCCGATCCGTATTCGCGCCTCGGCAAATTCTTTCTGAGGCTGCTGAAGCCCGAGTTCCGGAATGAAATGACGGCGATCAGGCAGATCGAGCGGCTCGGTTTCGACCCGGCCGACGTGCGGCACATCGTGATGACGCACCTCGATTTCGACCACGCAGGCGGTCTCGACGACTTTCCGCACGCAACGGTGCACATGCTCGCGAGCGAGCGTCAGTACGCGGCACAGCAAAAGACCTGGCTCGACCGGCAGCGCTTCAGGCCGCAGCAGTGGTCGTATCAGAACATGTGGCGCGTGCATTCGCCGCAGTACACGGAGCGCTGGGAAGGCTTCGCGAAGGTGCATCCGATCGAGGAGCTCGCGAGCGAGATCGCACTCGTGCCGTTGCGAGGCCATACCTATGGTCACGCGGGCGTCGCGGTGAACGGCGACGGCGGCGGCTGGTTGCTGCTCGCGGGCGACGCCTATTTCGACAACGCCGAGCTCGACCCGGTGCGTCCGCATTGCGCGCCCGGCTTACGCTTCTATCAGTGGATGCTCGAAAAGGACCGCGCGGCACGGCTGTACAACCAGCGCCGACTGCGCGATCTGGCGAAGCGTGCGAGTCCCGGATTGAGGATTTTTTGCAGCCACGACGTCGACGAATTCGAACGGCTCGCGGGCCGGTCGGTGGCGGTGCCGGCGGAGCAGATGGCGTGACGATAGTGCGAGACGCGTTTCGCGGAGACAACTGTCCGCGGCGCAGGGCTTACGGACAGCCTGCGGGTCGGACGTGTTTCCTATACTGGACTTGTCCTCCGCTTGGACTCGTGGGGACAGCGTTCTCAAATGCGCTTGCAGCGACCATGCCGGTCAAAGGCTGGTCGCTTTTTTTGCGCGCGCAGTCTTCATCGATCCGGTCGCCGCAGCAGCGCGGCCGCGAGCAGGCCGGCGCCGAGCACCAGGTAGACGTTGCCGAGCGAGCGACGCGACAGGTGCGCCTCGAATCCAGGCGTGAGCCGGTTGGGCACCACCTTGTAGTCGACCACATACGCGCTTGCCACGGTGGCGGCGGCGGCTAGCGCGGCGGCGCCCGGCCGTCGTGACGGCACAGGGCCGGCCATCCGGTCAACGAGTTGCTCGAACAGCATTGCCCAGAAGATGGCGGCCGCCTGATGGATCGCGAAGCCGGTCACCGTATGGCGGATGCTGAAGCCGCGTTCGCGCAGCGCGCGTTGCGGCCACATGCAGTGGGTGACCGCATTGATCGGTGCGAGCGGGCTGCCCGATGCGTCAGTGGATGCCGCCGAGGCCGTCGCCGCCGACAGACAGCCGGACAGCAGCCCGGATGGGACGGCCCGGCGTAGCGTCGCGCCGATGGCCTGATACCACGGCGAACCGATCTTGTACTCGCGCGTTTTCATGGCAGCGCTCCGGTGCGGGCGCGCAAACGCACGCCCGATGATCGCGGACAGAGGTATGTGCGAGGAGCAGCATGGCGCGTTCCGCACGGACGAGACGACGCATCGGCCGGAGCCGACTGCGCCCCCGCACGGTCAATACATTAGCTACAAGTGAAACTGCTTGCCGAGTTCGCGTCGCCGCTGGTGTAGCGGGCCACCTTCGGATACGCGCAGAGCGGACGCGTGCGCCCGGCACCCCAGCTAGCTGGCACTTCGGCATTCGGAATCGCGTTGCTGGTGTCGCGAGCCGTCGCGATGACCCGGTTCGGGGCTTGCCCTTGCTCGACCCATGCCACCATGGGCGTCAGCATGTCGAACTGATCCGCCGTCGGACCGCCGCTGCAGTGGTTCATCCCTGCTACCGTAAAGAGCCGCGCGAAATTGCTTGCGTCTCCGCCACTAGCCGTCGAGAGGCGCTGATACCAGTCGGTCGTATCGTTCGACGAGAACACCGGATCGCTCGTTCCATGATAGACGATCAATTTCGCGCCCCGGCTCCTCAGACCGCTCAGATCGGTCTCGTTCGGCGGGGTCATGAATGACCACGAAGACTCGGAATAGACCCCGCTCGTGGCGAAGATCTTCGGCGCATCATTGTCCATGCTGAAGTTCAGACCGTAGGTGCCCATCGAACCCAGGACCGAAGCGCTTTGCGGCGGCGACGTAAACACGAAGGCTGCCGCGGCCGGATCGAGGCTGATGGAATTGCCTTGCTTCCACGCGGCCCAGCCTGATCCGTTGATACCTACGTCGTACGGAAAGCTCGCATAGAGCGCCGTCCCGGCGCTGTTTTTCGCCCCAGAGAAAATATTTCCAACGGCCTGCTTTTGAGCCGCCGTAAGACAGGTGCCGTCGCGCGCATTGCCCGAACACGTCGGTACGTCAGTGGCCAGATTGAAGTTTGCCTGGCACGCTTTGATGTCCTGGACCATTCCGTCCGCCACGCCATCGAGCGCATCACACTTCGCGATGATCTTCGATGCGATCAGTTGCCTTTCAGTGGTCGTCAAGCCGGTGGTGATATCGGCAATGCCCGACGAGGTCGTCGCGGTCGCGACGGTAGCGAGCTGTTGCGCGCTCCACAACTCTCCGATTGCCGCCTTGGGTAAATGAAAGCCGGGGTCACCGGCAATGATGCCGTCGTAATCCGCGAAAGACCTGGCTGCGGCCACCATCGCATGACGGCCGCCGTTCGAGCAGCCTTCGAAGTAGCTGCGGTCGGGGCCCTTGCCATAGGCCAACCTGATTACCTGCTTGGCCATCGGCGTGAGCGTAGCGACGGCGTTATAGCCATAGTCGAGACGCGCCTGGGGATCGAGACCGAACAACGGGTTTTGCGACCCGGAATGACCTGCATCCGAACTGATCACGGCGAAACCCATGTTCAGCGCGTTGTTCAGCGGGCCCCCGCCACTGAGCACCCCCGTCGCCGGCGTCACATTGCCGTCGAGACCACCGTTGGCCTGATAGAAAAAGCGGCCATTCCACGCGATTGGCAGCCGCATTTCAAAACCGATCGCATAAGTCTGGCCGTCAACGGCGCTCGTGCGTTGATTCATTTTCCCTTCGATCACGCAATGTTCGGGGACGGACTTTGCCGCCACCGTGAGCGTTCCGGCCGGCACGTCGGTGACGGAGGTGAAGGTCGCGTTGGCAAACGTCAACCTGGCGGCGAGCGCGGCGCAGTCTCCCGACAGCGTCGCGGGTTGTGCGGCGGAGAGCCGAGGCAATTGCGTCGCACTGGTGGATAGAGAGTCGGAACCGCCGCCGCAAGCCGTCAGCATCGCGGACACGGCCGATACGCACACAGCAATTGAAGTTCGTTTCATTTTCGACCCGTATCAGAACATGTGTTTGATGCCGACCATCACGCCCGTTTGACCCATGCCCGCGCCCGGCGTGGTCCCGCTACCGCCGCCACTGACCGAATAGCGCGCCTTCGCACTATTCGCCAGATACGCAGCCTGCGCGTAGACCGACGAACGCTTGCTCAGCAGATAGGTGGTGCGTAACGTTCCCATCGTTGCGCGAGTATCGTGGTCGCTATTGATGATGCGAAACACTTCGCCATCGAGCAGGAATGCAGGCGTGACCATGTACGAAGCGCCGAGGAAGAACAGGTCCGAACGGATATTGGGTACGGCCGGCGACTGGGTCACTACGCGGCGTCCAATCCAGCCTGCGCCGATCTTCGCGCCTGCGTACTGCGCATAGGCGCTCAGTTGCGTCCGGGCGTCCTTGTCCGCGGCGTTGATCAGAGGTATTGGCGCAACACCGTCGAAGAAGTTGGCGGCTGCGGTCGCGCCGCCGCGTTGCTCCTCGTACGACGCGGCAGCGCCGAAATATTGCGAGTCGTACTTGAGCATTGCGGACCAGTCGCGGCATTCCGTGGCATGGCCCGGAACGGAGCCGGTACAGGTTCCTTGTCCCGGCGAGTTGCCGGTACCCGCCGCGTCCCGTCCGAATGAATAACCCACGCCCAACGTAAAGCCTTTGTACGAGCCGAGATAGGTGATCGAGTTGTCGGTGCGCGCGTTGGGCACATAGGCATCCAGCGAGCCCATGCCGTAAATGTCCGGACCGATGATGTCGGCGCCCTGAATCGCGAGATAGGTCATCGTGTACTGACGGCCGAACGCGAGCGTCCCATACGGGCTCTTCACGCCGATGAACGCCTGGCGTCCAAACAGACGGCCGCCCTGTCCAGAACTGCCATCGCGCATGTTGAAGCCGCTTTCGAGTGTGAAGACAGCGCTGTAGCCGCCGCCTAGATCTTCGTTGCCACGCAGCCCCCAGCGCGACGGGAACTCTCCGGTAACGGACGGCATGCGAACGACACTGTCGCCGTTCGCGTTGGCGTGCGAGACATACTCGATCCCTGTGTCAACGATGCCGTACAACGTGACGCTCGATTGCGCCAGGGCTCCTGCGCTCATCGCGCAGAGCGCACCGAACATGAGGACGTGAGTCGACTTCAATTGCATGGTGATATCTCCGGACCTGTTGTTTGTTTTTTGTGTTGAACTGCGGTTGTGGATCTTGGGTACGACTCAGTCTTTCGCTCGGGCCGGCGCAGCGGCATGAACGCGGCAACCCAATATCAGGTAGGCTGATACTATGGTTAAAATTAAGCGCGTCCTGAAAGACGCGCCCTTCCGTCCGTCGTGATAGTTCCGTATTTGATATCAGGCACCCTGACAACGCAAGCGCGAAGTATTCGGTAGATTCCCCAGGGTTCGGAGGCGCGGAATTGGCTGCTAGCGAAAAAGTGAACTGGCCGGTCGCGTCCGCCTACCGGCATCGCGACGCAAGTTTCGACTGCTTTCCCGTCGCCATCTGGGACGAAGCAGTCGAAGACGCCGTGACCGTCGGGCGTCATCGCAACATTCCAGCGACCCGACTCCCCTGCACAACCCTGTGTCCGGGTAAGCTTTAGTCCGTTGATAGCGGGTTTGCGATGCGTTCGCGCCCTGTCTTCCATCTCATAGACTTGGAGCGGGAATGCAGGATGCGGCAGGCACGCAGCGCCAGGATGGAAGTGAGGCGCAAGCTTGCGGGGAATTTCGGCACTGACAGGGCTATTTTTGCGGGCCGTTTCGTGGACGCTGGAGTTATACAAACAACACACGAATCGGCTTGGGCCCGGGTAGGGGGCAAACAGGATGTTGCCATGAGTAATTTGACTAAAAGCGTCGCACGACTCGTCGTATCCGCTATTGCGGGGTTCTCGATGTACAGCGGCGCCGCCAGCGCGGCTTGCCCGGCATACGTGGAACTGTCTTCCGGCACCGTCTTCGATCTGGCGAAGCTGATTGCGGACAATGGGTCACCGTCGGCAGCGCTGGAAAAAGCTCGCGCCGATCTTGCGCAAGTGAACCGCGCCGGTGAGTGTTCGACGATCGAGCACACCCGTTATCACGCAGAGTGCGTGGAAATCGTCGAAGCGACCCAGAGAGCAGTAGCTGCTTTGGAACGTTGTTCACGGTAGTTCGCCTCGACGCGTGATCCGGTCCGGGCACCGGCATTCGACTACGCCAGGGTCGCGCGCACTACGCTTCTCTGGTGTCAAAGATCAGAAGATCTACACCTGCCTGCGCGAAGTTGCCGAGATCCGCCGCAGTCGCCTGTCCCGCGGGGGAGTCAAAGGCCGACTTGATGGCGTCGACCGAGTCGAAACGAAGCATGGCGACGAGATGGTAAGGCGAGTCGCCTTGCGCCAACACCACCGGCCCCGCACTGATCTCGTAACTTTTCAGGCCCGGCAAGGTCTTCGCCAGTGGCGCGTGGGTCGACGCGTAATAGTCATCGAACGCCTTGGTATCGATTGGTTTCTTGTAAAGCGCGACGAGCTGGGCCATGGTTCCGTCTCCTGTAAGTGGACCTTGAAAGGGTGGTTTGCTCCTCCAGCTGGGCGCAGATGCGTCACACCGCCTGCGGTCGAGCCGATGGACAGCTCGTTGAGTCTATGACACCTTCGCGAGAGTTCAAGCTCAGCAATCCTCATACCTCGGCGCAAGCTGCGACAAGGCCGAATTGGCGACAGCAGCGAGAACGTACACCCGCAGTGATGTCTTTCTTTTATCAGCGGCGACGGGGTGCTAGGGTTGGATATGAAACCAGACCAAACAGGTACGGTTCGCGGAGGCTCAATCATGTTGCGCATGAGCAAGCTTGCCGACCATGTCACGGTGACCGCGATCACCCTGGCACGCGATCCGGACACCGTGCAGAGTACTGGCCGACTCGCCGAAGCACTCGTATCCACTATTGGCTACGGCAGTCGCCAGACGGATCACGCTGTTTGACGCGATTGCAGCGATCAGGACAGCCGGCAAGCCGCTAAGCACACTTCCGGGATCGCCCCAAGCGCGCGATCCGGCCGCCGCAACGCTGAAAGCGGAGGTCTGCATGAGTTCAAGTGTATCGAGAATCGACGAGCTGATCCGGAGCGAATACCGCCACGGATTCGTGACCGATGTAAAGTCGGACACGTTGCCGCGCGGCGTGTCTGAAGATGTCATCCGCCTGATTTCAGCAAAGAAGAGTGAACCCGACTTCATGCTCGCCTGGCGCCTCTCGGCTTACCGGCACTGGCTGACCATGAACGAGCCTCATTGGGCATCGGTTGAGCACCCACCTATCGACTATCAGGACATTGCGTATTATTCGGCGCCGATTGGTCCGAAGGATCGCCCGAAGAGTCTGCAGGATGTCGATCCGGAACTGCTGCGCACGTATGAGAAACTCGGCGTTCCGCTCGAAGAGCGCGAGATGCTCGCGGGCGTCGCGGTGGATGCGGTGTTCGATAGCGTGTCGGTCGCGACGACGTTTCGCGAAAAGCTTGGCGCGCTAGGCATCGTGTTCTGTCCGTTTTCGGAAGCGGTGCAGACTCATCCTGAACTGGTGCGGCAATACCTCGGCTCAGTGGTGCCGCATACCGACAACTTTTTCGCTGCGCTGAACTCCGCGGTCTTTAGCGACGGCTCGTTCTGCTATATCCCGCCGGGCGTGCGTTGCCCGATCGAACTTTCCACGTACTTCCGCATCAACGCGCAAAACACGGGACAGTTCGAGCGAACGCTGATCATCGCGGACAAGGGAGCCTACGTCAGTTACCTGGAGGGTTGTACCGCGCCGATGCGCGACGAGAACCAGTTGCATGCTGCCGTGGTGGAACTGGTCGCGCTGGAGGGTGCGCAAATCCGCTACTCGACGGTGCAGAACTGGTATCCGGGCGATGCGCACGGGCGCGGCGGCATCTACAACTTCGTGACCAAGCGTGGCGATTGCCGTGAAGCAGACTCGAAGATTTCGTGGACTCAGGTCGAAACAGGCTCCGCCATCACGTGGAAATACCCGAGCGTGATCCTGCAAGGCGACAACTCAGTCGGCGAATTCTATTCGGTGGCGCTCACCAACAATTATCAGCAGGCTGACACCGGCACGAAGATGACGCATCTGGGTCGCAATACGCGCAGCACGATCCTGTCGAAGGGCATTTCCGCCGGCCACGGCAGGAACGCCTATCGTGGGCTAGTGAAAATTGCCCGCTCGGCGGAGGACGCGCGCAACTACACGCAGTGCGATTCGCTGCTCCTCGGCGATCGATGCAGTGCACTCACGGTTCCGTATATCGAGGTGAAAAACCCCACCGCGAAGGTCGAGCACGAGGCATCGACGTCGCGCATCGACGAGGACCAGCTCTTCTACTGCCGACAGCGAGGCCTTTCGGAGGAAGAAGCGGTGTCGATGATCGTCAACGGCTTTTGCAGGGAGGTCCTCAAGGAGCTGCCCATGGAGTTCGCCGTCGAAGCACAAAAGCTGCTCGGCGTGAGTCTTGAAGGCAGCACGGGCTGACAGGGACAACGGTCATGCTAGAAATCAGCAAACTGAGCGTTGAAGTAGAAGGCAAGCCGATCCTGCGCGGGGTCGATCTGCGTGTGAACGCGGGCGAGGTGCACGCCATCATGGGGCCGAACGGTTCGGGCAAGAGCACGCTTGCCAACGTGCTGGCGGGCCATCAGCATTACCGCGTAACAGGTGGCAGCGTGCGGTATGCGGGCCGTGACCTGCTCTCGCTCGCGCCGGAGGAGCGTGCACGCGAAGGGCTTTTTCTCGCGTTTCAATACCCCGTCGAAATACCGGGTGTCAGCAACGTGTATCTGCTGAAGGCCGCGCTGAACGCACAGCGTACGCACCGCGGCGAACCCGAACTGGATGCAATGGAATTCCTGCAACTGGTGAAGGAGAAAATGGCGCTTATGCAGATGGACGAAAGCCTGCTGCATCGCGCGGTCAACGAAGGGTTTTCAGGGGGCGAGAAAAAGCGCAACGAGGTGCTGCAGATGGCGGTGCTGGAGCCGCGCCTCGGGATTCTCGACGAAACCGATTCGGGCCTCGATATCGATGCGCTGCAAGTGGTTGCGCGAGGCGTCAATCAGATGCGCCACCCGGACCGCGCAATCGTCCTGGTCACGCACTACCAGCGTCTGCTCGAATACGTGGTGCCTGACAGCGTGCACGTGCTTTCAAAGGGGCGTATTGCAAAATCCGGAACGCGCGAGCTGGCACTAGAACTGGAGCGCAAGGGTTATGGATGGCTCGGTGAGGATGCGCCGAACGGGCCGCATTCCGGCCCATCCCACCCGTACTGACACGAGGCGGTCATACGTGAGATCGCGAGGAGTAGACGTCAAATGAGTGAACCGACGCTCGAGTACCTCCATCAGGCTTTCCAGACCCTGTCGAGTACGCTGCCCGGCGCGGAACTTCCGTGGTTGCGCAGCGCGAGGCGCGAGGCGTTCGAAAAATTCGAAGGGCTTGGCTTTCCCACCACTCGGCTCGAAGACTGGAAGTACACGAATGTGGCGACCATCGCTAAGCGGTCATGGCATTTCACGCCGCGGCCCAGCGACGACCTGGACGTCGAGCGCATCGTCGACGATCTCGTGCCCTACAGGACGGCAGGTCGGCTCGTGTTCGTCAACGGCCGCCATATGCCGAAGCTGTCGCGCATGCCGTCTTTGCCGCACGGCGCATTTGTCGGCAGTCTCACGCGGGCCATCCGGGAGATACCGGAGCGCCTGAAGGCCGTCATTGAGCACCAGGCACCGCACGATGGCTTCGCGGCCCTGAACACAGCGTTTCTGAGCGACGGTTACGTGGTCCTGTTGCCGCCGGACTGTGCGATCGATGGGCCGCTCGTCATGCTGTTCCTCACCGACGAGGCGGGTCTCGCGGTACATCCTTTCAACACGGTGCTGGCGGATGATCGCTCGCGGTGCTCGATCGTCGAGCAGTTTGCCGGTTTCTCCGACGACGCGTATCTGGTCAATTCCGTCACCAGGATCGCGGCAGGCGACGAGGCCGACGTGCAGCATTGCCGCGTCCACCATGAAGCACGCAGCGCGTTCCATATTGCGCATGTCGATGCCTCGCAACAGCGTGCGAGCCGCTTCACGTCGCACTCGTTCGCACTCGGTGGCGCACTCTCTCGTACGCAGATCGGCACACGGCTGCAGGCCGTGGATGCCCGCGCCGAGCTGAACGGGCTGTATGTCGCGACCGCGAGGCAGCATGTCGATCATCACACGCGCATCGATCACGAGAAACCGGCTGGATCGAGCCGCGAGCACTACCGCGGCGTGCTCGACGGTGCGTCACATGGCGTATTCAACGGCAACGTGATCGTGCATCGTCACGCGCAGAAGACCGACACGCATCAGTCGAACTTCAATCTTCTGCTGTCGCGCGATGCGCAGATCGACACGAAGCCGCAACTGGAGATCCATGCCGACGACGTCAAGTGCACGCATGGCGCAACCGTAGGCCAGCTTGACGAGAACCAGCTGTTCTATCTGCGCTCACGCGGCATCGACGAACGGGTTGCGCGGGCTTTGCTGATCTGGGCGTTTGCGCGCAGCAGTGTGGAGCACGTGAGCATCGAGGCGGTGCGCCACAAACTGACGCAAATGCTGCTCGCGCGCACGCCGGAAGGCGAGCGCATTCGGGGACTGGTATGAAACCGATCGAACCTGTGATGATCCCGGACGACGATACGGTGGCGCGTTGGCGAAGCGACTTCCCGATTCTTCGCGAGCTGATACACGGCAACCCACTGGTGTATCTCGACAACGGCGCGACGACCCAGAAGCCTTCGGCCGTGATCGACGCGCAGCGCGATTATTACGAGCATACGAATGCGAACGTACATCGCGGCGTGCACGAGTTGTCGCAGCGCGCCACGAACGCGTACGAAGCTGCGCGCGAACGGATTGCGCGCTTCATCAATGCGGCGCGCGCGGAGGAAATCGTCTACGTGCGCGGCACGACGGAGGCGATCAACCTGGTTGCGCAGAGTTATGTGCGTCCTCTCGCGAAGCCCGGCGACGAGATCCTGATCAGCGCGATGGAACATCACTCGAACATCGTGCCGTGGCAACTCGTATGCGAGCAGACGGGCGCGGTGTTGAAGGTCGTGCCGATCGATGACAGCGGCGCGCTCGATGTCGATGCCTACCGACAGATGATCGGCGAGCGTACGCGTATCGTGGCGATCACGCATGTATCGAACGCGCTCGGTACGGTCAACCCGGTCGCGCGGATGATCGAGGTCGCGCACGCGCGCGACGTGCCTGTGCTGATCGACGGCGCGCAGGCGGTTGCACATCTGCGTGTCGACGTGCGTGCGCTCGATTGCGATTTCTATGCGTTCTCCGGGCACAAGGCGTATGGGCCGACGGGAATCGGCGTGCTGTACGCCAAGGCGGACACACTGCAGGCGATGGAACCGTGGCAGGGCGGTGGCGACATGATCCGCTCGGTGACGTTCGACAAGACCATCTACAACGCCATTCCCTGGAAGTTCGAGGCGGGCACACCGGACATTTGCGGTGCGATCGCGCTCGCGGTGGCGCTCGACTATGTGAGTGCAATCGGCACCGAAACGATCGGCGCACATGAGGCCGGGCTGCTCGCGTATGCGACCGATGCAATGCGTGCGGTGCCACATCTGCGGCTGATCGGTACCGCAACCGAAAAGGCAGCCATTCTGTCGTTCGTGCTCGACCACGTGCATGCACACGACGTCGGTACGATTCTCGATCAGCACGGCGTCGCGGTGCGCGCCGGGCATCATTGCGCGATGCCCGTCATGGAGCGCTTCGGCGTGCCGGCAACCGTGCGCGCGTCGTTCGCGTTGTACAACACGCGGGCCGACGTGGAGGCACTCGTCAAGGCAATGGCGCACGTGCAGGAGGTATTTGGGCAATGAGCAGTCTGCGCGACCTGTACCAGGAAGTGATTTTCGACCACTACCGGAGACCGAGAAACCGTCGGCGGCTGCCGGATGCGAATCACAAGGCGGAGGGCTATAACCCCTTGTGCGGAGACCGCATCACGCTGTATCTGCGCATCGAGGATGGCGTCGTGACGGACGTTGGGTTCGAGGGGGTAGGTTGTGCGATTGCTATTGCCTCGGCCTCGCTGATGACCGAAGCGCTTAAGGGGCGCACGGAATCGGAAATGGAGGCGCTCTTCGGGGCGTTTCACGACATGATGATGACGGCGCCGCCAGCGGGCGCGTCTTCGCAGCTCGGCAAGCTCGCCGTGTTCTCGGGTGTACGCGAATTCCCGGCGCGCGTGAAGTGCGCGACGCTCGCATGGCACACGCTTCATGCGGCGCTGCATGACGAGTGCGGCACCATCTCGACGGAATGATGTGTTGGAGGAAACGAGGTGAACACGATGAGCGCATTCGACTGGCTGAAACGGGAAGACGGGCCGGAGCCCAGTGACCCCGACCTGCGCTCGCGCGTGATCGACGCGCTGCGTACGGTGTTCGACCCGGAAATTCCGGTGAACATCTACGATCTGGGGCTGGTGTACGGTCTGGACGTCGACGGCGATACGGGCAGCGTGTCCATTCGCATGACGCTAACGGCGCCGGGCTGTCCGGTCTCGCAGAGCTTTCCGGCGACGATCGAAGATGTCGTCTATTCGGTGGCAGGCGTCAATACGGTACGGGTCGAGCTGGTGTGGGAACCGCCGTGGACGAAAGAGCGGATGTCGGAAGCCGCCCGTCTGCAATGGGGGATGCTTTGACATGACAGACTGGGTCGATGTCGCGGCGATGACGGATTTCCCGCCTGGTTCGGTGCGCAGCGTAGACGTGGATGGCACACAGGTTGCGGTGTTCAATCTCGATGGCGTCTGCTACGCAATCGAAGATTGCTGTCCGCACGACGGCGGCATCCTGACTGGCGGTGCCGTCGAGGATGACCAAGTGGTGTGTCCTCGCCATGGCGCCCGTTTTTGTATCAGGACCGGCAAGGTGCTGGCTCCGCCGGCCTACGAAGACGTCGCAGTGTTTCCGGTGCGCATCGAGGCTGGTGTGCTACAGGTGCGCGACGCGCGCGACGACGACAGTGCTTCGTGAACGAGACTTTCTCCCGGGAGACTCTATGAAAACCGATCACGTTACCAAGTACCGCGGTTTGCTGATCCGATCAGTCGTCACTCCCGGGCCCAGCGATCGCTATCGGGCGTCAGCCATCGTGACCGACCAGACAGGCGAAACGCGGACGCTGGGCGTCGACGGCGATTTCGCGGAGCCGAACGACGCTCACGTCCAGGCGACGGAACTCGCGATCGCATGGATCGACGGGCGCCACGTTGTATCCGATCACTACGTACGCCGGGGATAGATCAGCCGACGCCGGCACCCGTCGAATGGCTGGCTGTTGAATTCACGGCACGTATAGCCGCTTTAGCGCTCCGGTTCGCAAGGCGTGGAAATCGCCCCCAGCGTTGAAGAAATTTCGTCGTCGGAGCGCGTGGCAAGGATCGACGACCGGAATCCGGCGGACTTGCGCGTCCGCCATCCTGTCCTTGACGGCCTGGACGTCGTCGTCTTCGTAGCAGCAGCCCGGTTCGCCACTGGCGATCCCTTCTATCGTTTCCTCGGGCGACGCTCCTGGCGATACCGCACGCGTCACGATATCCCGATCAGTCAGCATGCCCACCACCTCCCCGTCCTCGCGAACGGGTAGCAATCACCGTACCCCTCGACGCAGTAGCCGGGAACGTGACGTGCTAACCCATCATGACGTGACATTTTTGACCAGACGGGTGGACTCATGAGCAATGAAGCCAAAAGCGCTGCATATCCCTACGCATCGGGTGGATGGGGTTCCGTCAAGGCGGTCGCGACGATCCTGCTTCGCGAAAAAGCGCCGCTGAAAGATAGCCAGGTTCTGATGCATCAGAACAAGCCCGACGGTTTCATGTGCGTCAGCTGCTCGTGGGCGAAGCCCGCCGATCCGCATACCTTCGAGTTCTGTGAAAGCGGCGCGAAAGCCACCGCGTGGGATCTGACGGCCAAACGCGTAACGCCGGATTTCTTCGAGGTCCACACTGTCAGCGAGCTTGCGAAGTGGCATGACCACGATCTCGAGGAAGCGGGGCGGCTGACCGAGCCGCTGCGCTACGACCCGGCTACCGACCGCTACGTGCCGGTGTCGTGGCAGCAGGCATTCGAGGAGATCGGCGCCGAGCTGCGCACGCTCGACCCGGCCAGCGTGGTGTTCTACACGTCGGGCCGCGCATCGCTGGAAACCTCGTACATGTTGCAGCTTTTCGCGCGCATGTACGGCACCAACAATCTGCCCGACAGCTCGAACATGTGCCACGAGAGCACCAGCGTCGGGCTCAAGGAAGCGATCGGCGTGGGCGTCGGCACAGTCTCGCTCGACGACTTCGAGAAGACCGACCTGATGTTCTTCTTCGGCCAGAACGTCGGTACGAATAGCCCGCGCATGCTGCATCAGTTGCAGGACGCGCGCAAACGCGGCGTGCCGATCATCACCTTCAATCCTTTGCGCGAGCCGGGGCTGCTGCATTTCGCAAACCCGCAGTCGCCGGTCGACATGCTCACACCCGCCGATACGCAGATCAGCACCCAATACCATCAGGTGAAGACGGGGGGCGATACCGCCGCGATCCTCGGGATCTGCAAACTTGTGATCGAAGCGGACGATCGCGCTGTCAGCACGGGCGGCGCGCGCGTCGTCGACGTCGATTTCATCCGCGAGCATACGAACGGCTACGAGGGGTTCGCGCAGTACGCGCGCGCGGCGAGCTGGGACGACATCGAGCGGGTAAGCGGCCTGCCGCGCGCCGCGCTCGAAGCGGCCGCCGACGAATACATGAAGGCGAACGCGGTGATGATCCACTATGGCATGGGTCTCACGCAGCATCGGATGGGTGTGCAGAACGTGCGCATGCTGTGCAATCTGCTGCTGCTGCGCGGCAATGTCGGCAAGCCCGGCGCGGGGCCGTCGCCGGTGCGCGGTCATTCGAACGTGCAGGGTCAGCGCACGGTCGGCATCACCGAAAAGCCGGAACTCGCGCCGCTCGATCAGCTCGCCAAACAGTTTTCATTCGAGCCGCCGCGCGAGAAAGGCATGAACATCGTCGAGGCCTTCGAGGCGATGCTCGATGGCAAGGTCAACGCGATGATCAACCTCGGCGGCAACCTCGTGCGCTCGGTGCCCGACCGGGTGCGCACCGAACCGGCGTGGGCCGCGCTCGGGCTGACGGTCAATGTGGCGACCAAGCTCAATCGCAGCCACCTGGTGCACGGCCAGCGCTCGTACCTGCTGCCGTGTCTGAGCCGCATCGAGATCGACCGGCAGGCGGGCGGCGCGCAAGCGGTGTCGATGGAAGACAGCACGGCGCACTTTCATGGCTCGCATGGCATGGTCGAACCGGCCGCGCCGACGATCCGCTCGGAGCCGTTCATCGTCGCGGGCATCGCTAAGGCGACGCTCGGCGAGCGCTCGAGCGTCGACTGGGATGCATGGCGCGACGACTATTCGCGCGTACGGCTGGAAATGGCGAAGACGTGGCCCGAGATGTTCGCTGATTTCGAGGCGCGCATGTGGACACCTGGCGGCGTGATACGGCCGCTGCCCGCGCGCGAACGCAAGTGGAAGACCAGGAGCGGCAAGGCCGAATTCATGGTGCCGACTTTGATCGGCGAAGATCCGGACATGCCCGAGCGTGAGCCCGATTCGCTGCGCTTGATGACCCTGCGCAGCGACAGCCAGTTCAACACGACCATTTATGGCCTCGACGACCGCTTCAGAGGCATCAAGGGTTCGCGCATGGTGATCCTGATGAATCCCGCCGACATGGAGAAGCGCGGGCTCGCCCACGGCGACCGCATCGGCCTCGAGACGATCGCGGACGATGGCGTCGAGCGCCGTGTCGAGGGGCTGAGCGTCGTTCCGTTCGACGTGCCGCAGGGATGCATCGGCGGCTATTACCCGGAATGCAATCCGCTGCTGCCGCTGTGGCACTACGCGAAGGAGAGCAAGGTGCCGGGCGCGAAGTCGATTCCGGTGCGCGTGCTGGCGGCCAATCGATGATTCAGCGCTGACACAAAAAGGCCGGCATCGTTACCTGTGCCGGCCGCTGAATTACACCCGGGCAGCGCGTGAAGGGCATGATAAGCGCGTGCCCACCTTTATGATAGTCGCGCCCGCGGCGCACAGACAGACGCACCGCGTGTTGATAACTCATGAGTTGCGGACGGGTGTGGGGCCGACCGGGTGTCCGTTACCCGATACTTAAGGACATAGCACGGCGCGACATACTGTTCGTATACTGCGACGTCCCCTACGGATTCGGGGACAGCGTTTCTCTAGAAGCGCTTAATGGCGATCACGCCGCAATGCCGGGTGATCGCCTTTTTTCACGGAGCACCGCTCGAAGGAGGCTTACGCGTCGAATGTGAAGGTAAACAACCCGAAGGTTGGGGGAGACGATGACAGAACGTATTGAAGATGTGCTGGCGGAGATGATCAACGTAAGCACCGAGATCAGGGTGCGAACATCCGCGCTGGCCAAAATGGAAGGAAGCCTCGCGCGGAGCGACGAGCCCCTGCTGCGCGATGCGCTCGACACGACTCGCCGGGAGCTGTCGCTGCTAAATCAGCTCAAGGGCGAGCTCATAGGCCGCTTGCTGGCACTCGAAAGCGGCGCTCGGGACAGAGCGGCAACCAATCGCCCGATGCCGATCCCATGACGCAGATGCGCCGCATTGGCGTCCCTGGCCGAATGCGGTGCTCGCGGGTCTGCGGCATGCTCACTGACAGGCATATCGAACGAAACCTGAAGGAGCAGACCATGAGCGCAACGCAGCCTTCCGTGCAACAGACGCCCGCCAA
Source organism: Paraburkholderia sp. BR14320 (assembly GCF_040948665.1). NCBI lineage: Bacteria > Pseudomonadati > Pseudomonadota > Betaproteobacteria > Burkholderiales > Burkholderiaceae > Paraburkholderia > Paraburkholderia sp. BR14320. The sequence continues at coordinate 55,319 of NZ_JBFPKG010000031.1, read as the reverse complement.
TGACGACGACACGGACCTGCCGAACATGCCGGGCGAACCGGAGCCGCCAACCACCGAAGACCTCCCCGATCTGCCCGAGCCGCAGGAAGTGGGCGAGGACGGTTGACGCGCGCAGCCGCGGCCTTTACCGCGGCGCATGCCTCACGACCCACATCTCATCCTCTGCAGCGAGCGGGCGTGGAGCGCCTGCTCGCAGTGCGACGGGGCGTCCGTGCGCTCCGCCATCGGAGTGACCATGAACGATCTTCGAACTGTCGATATCTACCGGTACGACCCCGACGCCGACGAACGTCCGCGGCTGCAGCAATACGAGGTCGAACTGGGGCACGGCGAACGCATGCTGCTCGACGTGCTCGGCGCGATCAAGGTGATGGACGAGTCGCTGGCTTATCGCCGCTCTTGCCGCGAGGGCATCTGCGGCTCGGACGCGATGAACATCAACGGCAAGAACGGGCTAGCGTGTCTGACCAACATGCAGGAACTGCCGAAGCACATCGTGCTGCGGCCATTGCCAGGCTTGCCGGTGATCCGCGATCTGATCGTCGACATGACGCCGTTTTTCAATCAATACCATTCGATCAAGCCGTGGCTCGTCAACGACGATCCGCCACCCGAGCGCGAACGCCCGCAGTCACCGGAGGAACGCGACCAGCTCGATGGGCTGTACGAATGCATTCTGTGCGCGTGCTGTTCGTCGTCGTGCCCGAGCTTCTGGTGGAACCCGGACAAATTCGTCGGTCCCGCGGGTCTGTTGCAGGCCTTCCGGTTCATCGCGGATTCGCGCGACAAGGACACGGCCGCGCGACTGACGAATCTCGAAGACGCCTACCGGCTGTTTCGTTGCCGCACCATCATGAACTGCGTGGACGTGTGCCCGAAGGGGCTCAATCCGGCGCGCGCGATCGGCGAAATACGCACGATGCTCACGCGTCGCACGGTGTGATCTCGAGACGGCATGGCGCTTGCTGTTTTACTGCGCTACGAGGCTGCCAAGGAACCGCAATGACCCCCCAGGACTGTATCGACGCGCTCGACCATTGCGCGAGCGCCTGCACCCGGTGTTACTCCGCGTGCATCGCGGAGCGGCATATCGATGAAATGGAAAAATGCATCCGGCTCGACATGGATTGCGCGGCGCTGTGCCGCTTGACGTCGGAGGCCCTCGCGCGCGACACGCAGTTCATGCAAGATTTCTGCGACTTCTGCGCGCGCCTGTGCGACGTCTGCGCCGACGAATGCGCGCGTCATCCGGCGCAGCATTGCCAGGATTGCAGCGATGCGTGTCGCCGGGGCGCGGAAGCGTGTCGCGCGCTATGACGGAACGCGGGTCCGGGCGTGACCCGCGATATGCAACCTCTAGCGCCGCGGCTTCGAGCCCTTCCAGTTCGACTTGCGTGCGAACTCGACGAACGAAGCCAGATAGTCGAGCGACGCATCCGCGTCGCGTGTGCCGAGAAAAATCTGCTTGGCGATGCCGGCCTTGCCGAGCTTTACGCTAACCACCGGCATACGGTCCGCGTATTCCTCGGCGAGCCAGCGCGGCAACGCGGCCACGCCGCGCTTGCTTGCGACCATCTGCAGCATGATGTCGGTGGTCTCGATCGTCTTGTGACGGCGCGGGGCGACGTCGGCGGGGCGCAGGAACAGGTTGTAGATGTCGAGGCGATCAGTGTCGACCGGATAGGTGATCAGCGTTTCATCGACGAGCTGTTCGGGCTCCACGTAACGCGCGTTGGCCAGCCGATGCCCGTCGGCCACCACCAGCACCTGCTCGTAGTCGAACACGGGCTCGAAGCTTAGGCCAGGCCGATTCAGCGGATCAGGCGTGACGAGAACGTCGATGTCGTAGCCGAACAGCGCGCCGATGCCACCGAACTGGAAGCGCTGCTTGACGTCGACATCGACATCGGGCCAGCGCGCGAGGTACGGCGACACGACCTTCAGCAGCCACTGGTAACACGGATGACATTCCATGCCGATGCGCAGTGTGCCGCGCTCGCCGTTCGCGTATTGCTTCATGCGCGCTTCGGCGTGCTCGAACTGCGGCAGCAGCCGGTCGGCGAGCGACAGCAGATATTGGCCCGCCTGCGTGAGGCGCAGGTTGCGGCCGTCACGGTCCCAGACCGGCGTGCCGAGCTGCTGCTCGAGCTTCCTGACGGTATGGCTCAACGCTGATTGCGTCAGATGCAGCGCACCGGCTGCTGCGGTGAGCGACCCCTGCCGGTCCACTTCGCGGATCAGGGTGAGATGAAAGCGTTCGAGCATGAGGGGGATGAGATTCGACAAAGTGCGACGCGTATCGTAGCGCGATTATGCGGGCGGGCTGCAAAACCTGGAGCATGGAGCGAATATCTACGGCTCGGAGCCAGTCGAATGACTGGTACCGGGCACTCGTTTCGTCAGTGGGGCGCTTTCGCGTCCTGGCGTCGTCGACCAGGTCTTGAATTTCTTGAGGTTGCCAGCACGCGAGCGTCCCCTTACGCGGACGCCAGACGGGAGCGAGTGGCCCGTCCCGTCGGCCTACCTCGCAGGAAGAGCGAGCATTTCACGCGCTTTGGCCGCACTTGCCACCGGCCGGCCATATTCGTCACACAAAGCGGCCACCCGTGCAACGAGTTGCGCGTTGCTCTTTGCCAGCGTGTCCTTGTCCCAGCGCACATTGTCTTCGAGACCGGTGCGGCAGTGCCCGCCCATTTCAAGAGTCCAATGATTGACCTCCAACTGATGACGTCCGATACCAGCGGCGGTCCATGTTGCATCCGGCAATAGCGTCTTGAGTTGCTGGACCTCGAACTCGAGAATCTCGCGACGCGCAGGTAGCGCGTTCTTTACACCCATGACGAATTGAACGTGTACAGGAGACTTCAGCAACCCTTGCTGGACGAGATCTGCCGTGCTGTACAGCATCGCCAGATCGAAGACTTCGATTTCGGGTTTGACATCGTAGTCGAGCATCGTTTGCGCAAGCGCGCGCACGAAGTCCGGCGGATTTTCATAGACGGTAGTCGGGAAATTGACGGAGCCCGTTGCGAGCGACGCCATATCCGGCCGCAGGTCGAGCATCGCGCCGCGTTGCTCGAACGAACGGCCACGGCCGCCTGTCGAAAACTGAATGATGATGTCGGGGCAATGCTTGCGGATGCCCTCCTGAAGTGCGGCGAAACTCGCGCGGTCGGAACTCGAGTTCTCCTGTTCGTCGCGCACGTGCAGATGAACCAGCGATGCCCCGGCTTCGTACGCTTCCTGCGTGCTTTCGATCTGCTCGGAGATCGTGATCGGCACAGCCGGGTTGTCCTTCTTGCGCGGAACTGAGCCAGTGATCGCAACGGAGATGATGCACGGTTCACTCATGGCTAACACTCCCGTTTCCGATTTTCGTATTTTCCAAGTCTAGTTCAAAAAGGGTGCAACTTATATTGCCGGGGAAGGGGACAGGTACGCAGGTGGTAGTGCCGATAATCGTGCAGTAGCGATGTAAGTTTGTTGAAATGATTCGGTCAGGGTGCTCCCGAAGTCAGCGAGGGCGAAGCGGCGGAACATCGCCTGACTCGGCGCGACCCGTGGATAGTGTGGTTCGTTTATTACCTGCCATGTAATTGGCTGGACTCGCGCCTCTGACTAGTCTGCGCATGTCGCCTGTACGTTGTCAGCGACACACCTCGACCCTCAAGGAAATACCATGGCCAACTTTCCCACCTATACGCTCGAATCCGCACCCGAACAATCGAAGCCCGCGCTGAACAGCCTCGCCGAGATCTTCGGTATGGTGCCCAATATGCCTGCCAAAATGGCGGGCTCACCGAGGCTGATCACTGCCCTCTTGGGTGTGTTCAATCAGGCGCACGGCGGCAACCTCGACGAACAGCAGATGCAGGTACTGCTGCTCACCAATGCGGTGACCAATGGCTCCGCCTGGCCGGTCGCTTTCCACTCATTCCTCGGGCTCAAGGAAGGCCTGAGCGAGGCCGACGTGCAGGCGATCCGCGAACGCCGCTTCCCGCAGGACGCCAGGCTTGCGGCGCTGTCGCGCCTCGCACGCACGCTGATCGAAAAGCGCGGTCGCATCGACGACCACGACATCGCCGCGTTCACCGAGGCGGGCTTCGATCAGGCGCTGGTGCTTGATGTCGTCCTCGTCGTCGCCGCCTCGACGATGACGAACTACACCGCGAGCGTCACCCAGCCGCCGCTCGAAGAACTCTTGCAGCCGTACGAATGGAAGGCTTGATGCGAGTTTCGGCGGCGTGAATAGCAATAGAACCCGCCGCCGCGGAAGGCCTGGTAAAGCCCTTTCCTTGCCGGGAAAGGGCAACGCCGATCTGCGATCGTCACGGGGAAAATCTTGTTCGCGGACCTTCCTTTAGGGGGTGAATCCCCCCGAAGCCCCCGCCAGAAGCCTCCCCAATCCCATGACACGCGGTGAAATACCTTTTGCGTAGCCAGTCACGAGAACCCTGTCTAAAGTGCGCGTATCGATGCGATGCACTGACCCCTCGTCACCGCAGACGATACATCCCGCCACCACCCGATATGGCATCGTCATGGAATCCTTCACAAAACTTCTTCTCGTCGTAACCGGCGTCGTCGTTGTCGTTTCACTGATCGAAGCAGTCGTGCTGAGCCGCAGGAAGAGTGCGTCCTCACCATTTGCCTGGCACGAGGTGTGGATCTCGCTGTTCGACCTGGCCGCGCGCAGGCTGATATCACTGCTGCCGATCTCGGTCGCCACGCCAGTTTTCAGCTTCGTCTACGACCATCGTATCTTTACGGTCGACGTCAATAGCGCGCTCATGGTGTTTGCGCTCTTCATCGGAATGGAGTTCTGCTACTACTGGTATCACCGTGCGTCGCATCGTGTGCGCTTCTTCTGGGCCACGCATGCCGTGCACCATTCGCCGAACCAGTTGACGCTTTCAACGGCCTACCGTCTCGGCCTGACCGGCAAGCTGACCGGCTCGACGCTGTTCTTCGCGCCGCTGGTATGGCTCGGGGTCAAGCCCGAGGTCGTGCTGCTCACGCTGTTCCTCAATCTTATGTACCAGGGCTGGTTGCATACCACGTACATACCCAAGCTGGGCTGGTTCGAATATGTGTTCAATACGCCGTCCCACCACCGTGTGCACCATGCATCGAACGTCGATTACCTGGACGCGAACTACGGTGGCGTGCTGATCATCTTTGACCGGCTGTTCGGCACCTACGTGGAAGAACGCGCTGACGAACCGTGCCGCTACGGTCTCGTGACGCCGACCACGTCGCGCAACCCGCTCGTCGTCGAGTTCGAGCACTGGGCCACGCTAATTCGCGATATGGTCAAGGCGAAGAGCCCGTGGATCGCGATCAATCACGTGATCCAGCCGCCGGGCTGGCTGCCGGACGGCGGAGGCGAAACGACGGAAGAACTGCGCCGCAAGAGCAAACAACCCGGCGCGACGGGAGCGCTCAACGGCTAAAGCTTTAGTCAGGAAGGTACGAAATTGCACCGGTCCACGGTCAAGCGACTCGCGAAATTCGTAGGTGGTTTGGGTGGTATCGATCTGTCTCGGTCATTCACGTCATTCTCTATATTCTGGCGCGCTAGAACTGGGTGATCTTGCTTTCGTTGGTGAGCTGAGTCACACCGGAGCGCCGCCAGCGGCATAAAATTATTCATCAGCGTCTGTTCTGTTCGCCATCGCTGTTGGCCTTGGTCGCTTCAGACTTCGATACGCTGCGATGACGACCGCCTCGGAGGCGCCGTGTTCCGCCGGACCTTGAATCGCACGTTGCTCCATGCTGCGGTGGCAGCTGGACTTCTGGGCGGCTGTCCGTGCCTCTTGCCAGCTGCGCTCGCCGCCGGCACCGCGTCACCCCAGCCTGCTGACGCGAAGTTGGTTGCACCGGCCAATGCCACGACGCCATCTGACTTCCCCACCATGGTCGAGCGATACGGGCCCGCCGTAGTCCATATCCGCGCAACGGCGCCAGAGAAGCAAACCTCCGCGTCGCCCCCCGAGGACATCGGCCCCCACGATCCGATCGCCGCGTTTTTCAGCGGCGTCGCGCCGCAATCCCCGGAGCCGCAACGCAATATTGCTCGCGTGACAACGGGCACCGGCTCCGGATTCATCATCAGCCCCGATGGCCTCATTCTGACCACCGCACATGTGGTGGATCAGGCGGACGAAGTCACGGTCAGTCTGACGGACCGGCGGGAGTTCAAGGGCAAGGTGCTGATCGTCGACACAGATAGCGACGTTGCGGTGATTCAGATCGATGCCGCGACGCTGCCGGCCGTCAAGCTCGGTGACTCGTCGCGCGTGCGTGTCGGTGAACAGGTGCTGACGATCGGATCGCCCGACCGTTACCAGAACACCGTTACGACTGGCATCGTTAGCGCCACTTCGCGAGTGTTGCCGGACGGCAGCAATTTTCCCTTTTTCGAAACCGAGGTTGCCGCCAGTCCCGACAATTCGGGCGGTCCTCTGTTTGACCGGGCGGGCGAGGTGATCGGCATCGACGTGCAGGTCTATCCGGACGCGGAGCGGTACCCGAGCCTGACGTTTGCGATTCCGATCAACATGGCGAATAAGGTGCGAGCGCAGTTGCAAACCCAGAGCAACGGACCGGCGGGCATTGCTGGTGTAGAGGTTCAGGACGTCGGACCTGGGCTGGCGGTGGCCATTGGCCTGCAACGGCCGGCCGGGGCGCTCGTCAACGTCGTCACGCCTGGTACGCCCGCCGCCGCGAGTGGCCTTAGGCCTGGCGACGTCATCACACAGATTGGCGACAGGACGATCGCTCGCTCGGCCGAGCTGGCCCAGTATGCCGGCGGGCTGCAGCCCGGAACGAAGACGACGCTCACGCTAATCCGCAGCCAAAAGCCGATGACGATTGAAATCATCGTCGGCGCGCGCGGCGAAACCCCGAGCGCCGTGCAAGCCCCTGGTGCAGCGTCGAATCCCGCTCCGGCCCAAACTGCAAGCGCCGCACCGGATCGCCTTGGCTTGACGATGCATCCGCTGAACAACGACGAGAAGCGGGCGAATGATCTTCCGGAAGGGATGATGGTGGACCAGGTGACTGGACCTGCGGCGACCGCTGGCATACGCGCTGGCGATATCGTCCTGTCGTTCAATGGCGAGCTGATCGAATCCCGGGAGCAAGCGAGTGCAGTGGAAGAAAAGGCGAAGAAAGCGATATCGGTGCTGATCCAGCGTCAAAATGCTCGCCGGTTTGTCTCCGTCACGCTCAGGTGACCGTCGCTGCGCGATGCGCATGCAAACTGCCTCATGACGCAAGGCGGACAAGGTGGCGACGATCTCACAACTTCATTGAGGTGCGACCTAACAGGCACAGCGAATGCTCCACTTGCATGCGTCGCCGCCAACTGTACAGGGATCGCGCAGAGGTGCGCCGGGCGGCGGTTCCGGTCGCCAGTCAAGATCGGCCACGAAGATGGCGGGCGTTTCCATAGCTCAAAGGCTTAGGATAGAAAAGCGGGTTCACGGCTCCCCATTGCCGTGACGGAACCGTGGGCGAACAGGCCGAACCGCGGCTCATTTCGATGAGCACTCCGTAAAGGGGACGGCAGATGAACGTAGTGAATGGAAGGACCAGGCGAAACGATCCGGGTTCGGGTGCCGGTAGCCCGGATGCAGACATCAATACCGCACAGCCTTCGCGTGGCCGACATCTCGCGCTTTGGGCTGCGTCGGCAAGCGCGTTGGCTGTCGCGGTCATGGGTGTGGTCGCGCAAATCGATCGGTTCGACGATGATCAGGCGCTCGGGATTAACGAAACCACGTCGCCAGCGCCACACACGACATGGTTCGGGCATGTCGCGCTACCGCCGTCGCCTTCCACCCACCCAACCGCGGTTGGCGGTGCTGAACTCGCCCCGCCGGCGTTTTCCGGTCCGTCCGATCATGGCGCTAGAACTGCTCCGGAGCCTGCTGCGCCGCAGTCGGTCACACGAGAGCCCGACCAGGCAAGCTATACCGCTGCACAAGCTCGCCACCATTCGGCGCCGGACGTGAGAGCAATCGAGCGGCATGCGAGCGGGATCACTGGACCCAAATCGCCGACGACACAAGCGTCTTCGTCCGATCATGTCGCGCGATCATCGTCAGTTTCTGCGCGGGGATCTGCAACTACCAGTGCTGAGCACGCTCCACGCGCGTCTTCCGCTTCGCTCGATCACCGCAGCGCGCCTTCTCCGAATACTCGCGGCGCAGGTTCTCGGAATTCTGCTTCACTGCAACTGGTTCAAAGACAGCCTGCAGGCAGTCGCGCAGGAGGTAGTTTGGGCGCGGGCGGTTCAGGGGTAGGCACAGCCGGTTCGGGTTCGGGCGGTTCGAATGCCGGCAACTCGGGTGCAGGCGCGTCCGGTTCGGGCGCACGCGGTTCTGGTGCCGGTGCCGGCGGCTCGGGTGCAGGTGCAGCCGGTTCGGGCGCAGGCAGTTCGGGCCCGGGCGCGGCCGGTTCTGGTGCCGGTGGTTTGGGTGCTGGCAGTTCGAGTGCAGGCAGTTCGGGCGCAGGCGGTCACGGTGCGGGCAGTTCGGGTGCGGGCAGTTCGGGTGCGGGCAGTTCGGGTGCGGGCAGTTCGGGTGCGGGCAGTTCGGGTGCGGGCAGTTCGGGCGCGGGCGGTTCGGGCGCGGGCAGTTCGGGTGCAGGCAGTTCGGGCGCAGGCGGTCACGGTGCAGGCAGCTCGGGTGCAGGCAGCTCGGGCGCAGGCGGTTCGGGTACAGGCGGTTCGGGCGCAGGTAGTTCGGGTGCAGGCAGTTCGGGTGCAGGCAGCTCGGGCGCAGGCAGCTCGGGCGCAGGCAGTTCGGGCGCAGGCAGTTCGGGCGCAGGTAGCTCGGGCGCAGGCAACTCGGGCGCAGGCAGTTCGGGCGCAGGCGGTTCGGGTACAGGCGGCTCTGGTGCAGGTAGTTCGGGTGCAGGCAGTTCGGGCGCAGGCGGTCACGGTGCAGGTAGTTCGGGTGCAGGTAGTTCGGGCGCAGGCGCAGGTGGTTCGGGTTCAGGCGGGTCTGGCGCAGGCAGTTCGGGCGCAGGCGGTCACGGTGCAGGCGGCTCGGGCGCAGGCAGTTCGGGCGCAGGCGGCTCCGGCGCAGGCGGCTCGGGCGCAGGCGGCCCCGGCGCAGGCAGTTCGGGCGCAGGCGGGTCTGGCGCAGGCAGTTCGGGCGCGGGCGGTCACGGCTCAGGCGGTCCGGGTGGAGGCGGTCACGGCTCAGGCGGTTCAGGCGGCGGCGGTCACGGCGGAGGCGGTTCGGGCTCGGGCGGGTCAAGGTAATCCGCAGCCTCGTTTTCGGCCGCTCCTTCGTGCACGGCACGAAGGTCATAGCGGCCATCCGACGGGAAATCCCGATCGTGTGGCGCGACAAGCAAGATGAGCATGTCGCGGCGAAGTTGATGAGCCAACGTTGATGGACCCAGACAAGCGCTCATTGATTGACGCGCCCTTTTTTGATTGTCGCCGATGCGGCTCTCATCTTGTTCGATGCGCGGCACGATTGGATAAAACGTGAAGGGTGAAATCCGTTGCGTATGTCCATCTCTATGGTGGCAGCTCCGATGGCTGTACGCAGCCGGCCGCCCTGTTCTGGCAACACTGAGAGGCAAACGTCAGTTGCCGAAGCGCATCGAGCATATGAGAGCAATGACGGGAACTGACCGGCAGTACCCGTTCGTCCACTCTTCACCGCTCGATCATCGTGGTGTCAATGCGCGTGCCGCGCTTGATGAAGAGCGTGACGGGCGTCTTTTCGCAGATCTCCGCGAGTCGGGCCCGTTGTGCGGCGTCGAGCGGCGCATCAACGTCGACGGTGCGACGGATGTACTGGTTGCGCTCCTGATCGGCGTGCAGAGTCGTGGTCACATCGATGCTGCCGTCGGGCCAGCCTTTGCGCTGCATGTACATGCGCAGCGTTGCCGACGTGCACGCGGCGAGACCCGCAAGCACGAATTCGAAAGGGGCAGGCCCGCGATCCTGACCGCCTTCGTGCGGGCCCTCGTCGCCAGCGAGCGCATGGCGGCCGGCTTCGAGGGCCACGAGGTAGTTGGGGGCATCGGCGGCGAGCCGTGCGGAGGCGGTGGCGAGCGGCATGGTAACTCCTCGGAACTGGGCGCCACTGCAGCGGTGGTCGATTGCAGTGGACGCGTTCAATATCGCCGGCTGCGTGCGGGAGCCGGCGCTGGCGGGAACGATTGTGCCACCCTCAACGAGGTGGCGCTGGGCGCGGGCCGTACGCTTTCAGGCGGCATCGCGCCGAGCGTCGTCTGCCGCCGTGTGACCACGCGGCGAATCGATCCTCGCGATGCGTATTTGCTCGATGAAGCTGCGCAGCTTGCTCTCAGTGAACGCGCGAAGCCGATGAGCCGGCCTTGCGCCAGCTACGGTCTGCGGTCCGCCACCGAGATGCGCCAGCAGGCTTTGCATCGGCGCGGATAGGTTAAAGGCGTGACCGGAATGGGCCTGCCCACAGTTGCCATGGGCGTGCTCGGAGCCATCATGTCGCCGCTTACGGCGGCGGCCATCCTGATCATTCCGTCGTTCGTGACCAACGTGTGGCAGATCCTAGTCGGACGAGACATACTCCGCCTCACGCGACGCCTATGGGCCATGATGCTCTGCATCGTGATCGGTACCGTCCTAGGCACGCGACTGCTGGTATTCGTTGACCCCGTCTGGTCGGGACGTGCGCTGGGACGTGCGCTGATCGCCTACGCGGCCTATGCGCTGTTCTTGCCGACACTTTCGGTCCCGCAACGGCGCGAGTCCTGGCTTTCGCCCGTCATCGGCATGACTACCGGCTTGCTGACCGGCGCCACCGGCGTCTTCACGATTCCCGCCGTGCCTTATGTGCAGTCATTGGGTCTTCAAAAAGACGAGCTTGTGCAGGCTCTTGGCCTTTCGTTCACCCTCTCCACGGTTGCTCTCGCAGCAGGGCTCTTCGCCCACGGCGCGTTCAGGATCGATCAGCTCGGCTTGTCGCTGCTGGCTGTCGTTCCTGCTCTCGCTGGAATGTGGTTGGGCTCGATCGTGCGGCAGAAAATCAGTCCAAAAAACTTCCCGCCGTTGCTTTCTCCTATTTCTCATCGTCTTGGGTCTCGAACTGGCGCTGCATCCGTTCTCTTGAGTCTTGCCAAACATGTGCTGGCGGAAACCCGCAAAGCTAGTGGAAAATCACGGATGAAAATTCGCCGCCTTCGATACGCGTAACTTTGGAGTTTTCGATGCCCAATCTAAGTCATTTCCTTTCATTCGGTCTCGTTGCACTCGGCATGGTGCTTACACCCGGACCGAATATGGTTTATCTGATTTCACGCTCCATCTGCCAAGGTCGTCAAGCTGGACTTATCTCCCTGGCTGGCGTCGCCCTTGGTTTCGTGTTCTACATGCTGTGTGCGGCATTCGGCATCACCGCTCTGGTTCTCGCTATACCTTACGCCTACGATGCGCTCCGCTTTGGCGGCGCGATGTATCTGCTCTATCTTGCGTGGCAAGCAGTCAAGCCCGGCGGACGCTCACCATTTCAGGTCCGCGATCTTCCCGTGGACAGTCGCCGCAAACTGTTCCTGATGGGGTTCACCACCAATCTGCTGAACCCCAAAATCGCCGTGCTCTACCTGTCGCTATTGCCTCAATTCATTGATCCGTCGCACGGCAGCGTATTTCATCAATCACTCGCCTTGGGCGCAACGCAGATCCTGATCAGCGTCTGCGTGAATGCAGCCATTGCGACCATGGCTGGTTCGATTGCCGGATTTCTCGCGAGCCGCCCGACGTGGATTACGCTTCAACGCTGGTTGATGGGCACAGTGCTAGCAGGCCTTGCAGTCCGCATGGCAACGGAAGCCCGCCGGTAACCTTCCTGTTCCGCGCGCACGAATGGCGGGGCAAGGTGCAGAGCAGCGCCGCTCGACCTTCCGCGACTTCTCATGGACGAACCTGGATGATCGTCTTCCCGCTGATCCGCTCAGTCGGATTGAAAGCGGCGACGGCTTCGTCGAGAGTCGCGATCTTGCCGATGTTCGTCCGCAGTCGTCCATCCCGTATGCGCTGGACGATCTCGTTCAGTTGCGCACGATCGGACTCGACAACGAAGTCGACCGCGAGACCATTGGCGGGTCGCGCCTCGGCTGGCCCGACCACGGACACGAGCGTTCCGCCGGCTCGAACCAGACCCGCGGACCGTTTCCCGATGTCGCCGCCGATGACATCGAACACCAGATCGACTGCGCCCACATCTTCCAACCTGCCGCGGTCGAGGTCGACAAACTCCTGCGCGCCGAACTCGATCGCCTTCTGACGGTCAGCGGCGCGTCCCGTGCCGATGACGTAAGCGCCGGCCTCTCGCGCGAGTTGAGTCACCATCGTCCCGACCGCGCCGGCCGCACCGTGCGCGAGAACGCGCTGACCCGCCTGAAGGCGCCCGTGCTGGAACAGACCTTGCCATGCGGTCAGTCCCGAGATCGGCAGGCTCGCGCCGACTGTGAAGTCGACATCGCCCGGCAGTGGCACAAGGTTGCGGGCCTCGATCGCCACATACTCAGCGAGGGAGCCGTCTCGATACCAGTCTGCGAGGCCGAACACTCGCTGTCCGACCGACAACCCGGTCGTGCCATAGCCGAGAGCGGTGACTACTCCGGCCAGCTCGTGGCCGGGAATCGAAGGTGTTCGATCACGGTCGCCGCGATCGGTCCAGGTCGAGGGCCACGCCAACTCGGTCCCGACGAATCCCGACGCGTGAACCCGAACAACAACGTCGTTTATCGCCGCCGCCGGTTCGGGCCGCTCGGACAGTTTCATCGCGGCCGTTCCCGCCGCTTGATCCGTCACAGTGATTGCCTTCATGAGAACTATCTCCTTTAAGATCGGCCCGCCTGCCCCGGGCCATTGGCTCACTCGAGACCGCGCTCGCCCGGCTCGATGCATTGGGCTCGTGGCCACTTAACGTCGATGCAATCGAGGCCGAAAGTGTGGCGCGGGTTTTAGAACTTGCGCGACATCGAACCGCCTGATAGTGGAGGGCGCTTCATACTCACAAGCTCGATCACCTCATGGCGAACCTCCGCGGATGAGATCGCAACGGTCAACCATTTCCCGTCGGGGTATGCTCGGGCTTCATCGTAGAGCTTGACCAACTGCGGGCTCCAGAGATAACGCCGCTCCTCGAACTTCTCTCGCTCTGCTCGCCCCAGTACCACCTGAACCGAAAACAGCCCGTATGCCGGCTGCAACGTGCAGAACGCCCTGGTGTTCTTGTAGCGCAGCGACCAACCGCGTTTCTTGCCGCCATAGAGCCAATCTGGCGTGAAAACACCGGGGTACGATGCCGCGATCCAGCTCTGCAACTCGGCCCAATGCTCGAACGCGTCCGGCCCGATCCAGTCCCGGACAATGCGCTCATCGGGTGGTGCTGATTTGTCGGTGATCCTGTCGCCGATCTGGGGGGCCTGCTTCATATCGCTTTCCTCTTTCGCTTCATCGGTGGAATGCTGATGCGCCGGTACGGATGTCGGGGCTTACTATTTCTCGTGGACCCATCATGGGCGAACGCGGATAACCGTCTTCCCGTGGGTCCGCCTGGGTCCATTGAAGGTGGCGACGGCGTCGTCGAGACTCGAGACGTTGCCGATGTTCGCGCGCAGCCGTCCGTCACGCACACGATCGATGATCCCGGTCAGTTGGGCGCGCTCAGGCACGACGACGAAGTCGATCGCCAGACCGTCGGCGGGACGTGCATCGGTCGGGCCAGCAATGGACACCAGCGTTCCGCGGGCTCGAATCAGGCCAGCCGACCGCTTCGCGATATCGCCACCGAAGACATCGAAAACCAGATCTATCGAGCCGACGTCTTCGAGGACGTCGTTCTCGAGGTCGACGAATTCCTGCGCGCCGTAGTCAAGCGCCGCCTGCCGGTGGGCTGCGCGCCCGGTGCCGATGACGTAGGCGCCGGCCTCACGTGCGAGCTGGGTGACCATCGAGCCGACAGCGCCTGCCGCACCGTGCACGAGGACGCTCTGTCCCGCCTGGATGCGACCGTGATTGAATAGTCCCTGCCACGCGGTCAGACCCGGCATCGCCACGCTCGCGCCTACCGTGAAGTCGACGTCGCCCGGCAGCGGCGCGAGATTGCGTGCCTCGACTGCCACGTACTCGGCCAGCGTGCCGCTGCGATGCGAGTCCGTGATGCCGAAGACCCGCTGTCCCACCGACAGCCCCGTCGTGCCATAGCCCAGCGCGCTGACCACTCCAGCCAGCTCTTGCCCGGGAATCACCGGCGTCCGGTCACGGCCGACGCGATCGGTCCAGGTCGAGGGCCACGTCAGCTCATCCCCGGTGAATCCGGAAGCATGAACCCGAACGACGACGTCGTTTATCGCTGCCTCCGGCTCAGGCCGGTCCATCAGCTGCATCCCGGCCGTTCCCGCGGCCTGGTCCGTCACAATGATCGCCTTCATCGTCCATCTCCTTGTGAGTGGTCTATCGTCATGTTCGAATGCGCTGGCAAACGGGGGATTAGCGTTCAGATCGAACCGGCCGGCGTAACCGAGGGAAAGTCCTTCTCGGGATCGAACACGTTGTTGAAGAAGTTCGTCAGCGAGTACATGGCCACCAGCGCGACGATCTCCATCACGTTCGCATCCGTGTAGCCGGCATCGCGGACGGCTTGCAGATCGGCGTCGCTGACCTTGCCGCGGGCCTCGATGACCTTGCGCGCAAACTGGACAGCGGCGTCGCGCTTCGGATCCGCGGCGTGGCCCCTGCGGGCGAGAATGATTTCATCGGCCGACAGCTTTGCCATGTGTTCGGCCGTAAAGCTGTGAACCGTCAGGCAGTAGTTGCAGCCGTTCACTTCAGAGACCGCGAGGCCGATGCTGTCACGCGTCTTCACGTCGAGCGCCTTGCTCAGCGAACCGAGCAGGGTGGCCCATGCGTTGAATGCGATCGGGCTTTGCGCGAAGCTCGCCATCATGTTCGGGGTGAAGCCGATGTTTCTGGTGAACGCGTCGAGCGTCGGCCTGGAATCCGCAGGTACCTGTTGCGGCGTTAGAGCAGTAGTTCTTGGCATCGTAGTCGTCCTTATCAAGTTGCTGGTTTTACTGATCGGCAAAGGTCCGTGCGAGGACCGCTCATTGATTTGCTTCGCGCCGTGGTCCCTGTTTGTACTCGAGGCGGCTCGGTCCGCGCCTATACCAGATCCAATACGTCGGCCACAGGACGACGCGGCTTTTGCGCCCAGTTTCCCTGACGCTCCGCTCCTACGGACAACAGCAGGACCGGCACTTCGTCCTCGCCCAGTCCGAACTCGCGGTGCACGGCTTCGTCATCGAAGCCAATCATCGGCGTCGAACCCAGGCCCATCGAGCGGGCCGCATAGATCATCGCCGCCGCGCCGAAAGTGGCGGTGCGTACAGCTTCGTCTCTCCGTCGCTGCGGGTACGCCATGTACAGATTGCGCGCCGGGATTTCCCACTCCGGCACCATGGTTGCCGGCATCACGCCCGCTTCCACCAGTGGTGCCAGACGCTCGGGTATCACACTGGTTTCGACCAGCTGGCCGCAGACGATGAAAGTAACCGCTGCATCTTTGATCGCGGGCTGGTTCCACGCAATTGGACTCAGCCGGGCCTTGGCTTCGGGCGTGCGTACGGCGATGAAGCGCCAGTTCTGCAAGTGAAAAGATGTCGGCGCACTGGTGCCGATTCGTACCAGTTCGCGGATCTGGTCGTCGCTCAGGGTCGCGGCGGGGTCGTAATACTTGGCCGCGCTGCGGCTCAGGATGCATTCGATGACGGGATTGGTCATGGTGATTTCGTTTTTCATGAGAAGTCCTGTGTGTAGATGGATAGATTCAGGTACACGGATGCTTTCGCTCTATGCCCAGCCATCCGGTAATTCCAACTTGCCGGCGAGCCGATAGCCTTGCGCGCGGCAAGGCGGCTTACTCGAGCGGCGGGAAGTCGACGTCGGTGCCGTTGATACATTTGGTTTGGGAGCCTTCACTTTAGGCCTGCTCGATGCCGCTTTCGAGACTGGATTTACTCAATAAAATGTCCAAAAGGATCAAGTCGACACGGCGCCTCTCGTCTCGTCGAGATCGAGGTTTGCGGGCTGCAGGTATGGACGGACGCGTCGAGGGTCGCTCGCGCGAATGAGCGGCGGCGCCGACCCGTCTAACGCCTCATCGGGGTCGCACACAGAACGCGAAGCGACGATTCGTGGCCGCGACTTGCCGTTACTGACCGTTGCGGGCGATACGGCGCCATTGACCCGGCGTCATGCCCATCCTCTCGGTGAACACACGGCGGAATGACGATACGGATTGATACCCCACCGACTCGGCCACGGCCTCCGTGGTCATCATCGGCTTCTTCAATTCGTTGGCAGCCAGACTCATCCGGATCTCGGTCAGCAGCTCGAGGGCCGAGCGCCCCAGCGTGTCCTGAAAGTGCCGCATGAAGGTGGCGCGTGACATGCTGCATAAGTCGGCTAGCTCAGGCAGGTTCCAGGGCCGCGCCGGATCGGCGAACATGGCTGATATGGCTGGCGCCAATCGTGGATGGCCGGCCAGCGCCAACAGGCCGGCCGGCGCGTGTTCGGATTCGCTCGCCTCGCGTAATACGAGTGTGAAAAGCGCCGAGGAAAGGGCGTTGAGGACCGCGTAGCCACCGACCTTGTCGCCCGTGGACTCTTCGCGCATCAGTGCCACGAAATTGGCCAGGTGGTTCGAAGCAGACCCGATGCGCGTTTCACCATGACTTTCCATGGTCCGTACCACCAGATTCGTCGGCAGGTAATTGCGTATCAGCCGATCATGAGGCGGCCCGATGAGAAAACGCCCGCACAGCATGTCCAGATGCTCGCCCTGGCCGTTGTTCTCGCTGAACATCAAACCGGCGGAATCATGGCGTTCGCAAGTAGGCCCGGGCGTGTGTCCGCTGCCATCGTGCAGCACATGCGCCGACCCGTGAGGCAGCAGCACGATATCGCCGGCTACCAGCTCCGTGGCCGTCTGTGTCTCAGGATCCTCGATCACTGCCCGGCCTTTGAGCACGACGTGGTAAGGAATCTCATGCGCCGCGGACTGGTCCCAGGCCACGCGCCATGGCGCACCGTAGACGCAGCGAACCTCCAGCCGGCCGGTGACGGTGATCATTTGCAGCAGGTGGCTGAGCCAGTCGATCTGGGACATAGAACTCCGTTAGGCCTCGGGACGGCGTCGCGGACAGTTATCTCTCCAACGACTTCGCAAAACGCATTCAGATCATCATTCACGATCCTCGTGCTTCTTTTTGGCGTAGGTAGCGCGGCCGCATGGACGGCAAGTTCTCCTTTCGAATTGCGTATTGCATGGGCAATTCAATAAGCATATCCCGATACCAAATCCGAACAGATCAATATCGAAATAGGGATTGGACGAATCAAACCGTTCGAAATTACTATATTTTCATAATATCAAAGCAGACAAATACAGATAGAGACGGCAGTTCCGGGACATAACCCAAGGAGGCACGGTGACGGGCATTCAGCTCAACGGCGTGACAAAGCGGTATGGCGAGACGGAAGTGATCACCGGTCTCGACCTGAACATCCATGAAGGCGAATTCCTCGTCTTTCTCGGCCCGTCCGGTTGCGGCAAGTCGACGCTGCTACGCATGATCGCCGGGCTGGAGGCCGTCAGCGAAGGCCAGATCAGCATCGGTGGCCGCGAGGTCACGCACCTGCCGCCGGCCAGGCGCGACGTCGCGATGGTGTTTCAGCACTACGCGCTCTATCCGCACATGACGGTCTACGACAACATGGCGTTCGGCTTGCGCAACTCGGGCGTCGTCGCGAGCGAGATCAACCGGCGCATTACCGAGGCCGCCCGCATGCTCGAACTCGATGCGCTGCTCAAGCGCCGCCCCGCGCAACTGTCGGGTGGTCAGCGTCAGCGGGTCGCGATTGGCCGCGCGGTGGTCAAGGAACCAGAAGCGTTCCTGTTCGATGAGCCGTTGTCGAACCTCGATGCGGCGTTGCGCACGCGTACCCGGGTCGAACTGGCGCGGATCCATCGGCGCCTCAGCTCGACGATGGTCTTCGTCACACACGATCAGATCGAAGCGATGACGCTCGCCACACGCATCGTCGTGATGAACCGCGGCCGCATCGAGCAGATCGGCGCGCCGCTCGATATCTACCGGCGTCCGGCGACGCGCTTCGTGGCCGGCTTCATCGGCGCACCGGCAATGAACTTCATCGATGTCGAACCGGCCGGCGAAAACGGCGGCCATTTGTGCGTGCGCCTGCCGGTCGACAGCGTCGTGCTGCCGACCACGATCGCCGCCGGCAGATTGCCGCCGGGCCAACTCACGCTCGGCATCCGCGCCGAGCATGTGGTGATCGACGCCGCCGGCGCGCTCAATGGGCGCGCCGAATTCATCGAGCGCCTCGGCGACCGTTCGCTCGCGCACGTGAGTCTGGCCAGCAATCAGCTGATCGTCATCGAGATTCCGCGCGAGTACGAATTGCAGCCCGGCGACCCGCTTCGTATGAGTCTCGATGCTGCCCATCTGCACCTGTTCGACGCCAGCGGGAGCGCGCATCATGGCGGCTGATCGCCCGCTGACGGCCGGTCTGCCGAAAGCGCGGCGGCGCCGTTTCAACTATCCCCTCGCGTCCTGGTCGAACGGGCTGTTCGTGTTGCCGTTCGTGATCGTCTACGTGCTGTTGCTGGTGGTGCCGCTCGTGTACGGCTGGTGGCTGAGCTTGCAGAACGTCGATCTGCTCGGCGGCACGTTCGAGTTCATCGGCCTAAAGAACTATTTCGACCTCGCGTCCGATCCGATCTTTCGCGGCGCCGTGCGCAACACGTTCTACTTCGTGTTCATGACCGTGCCGATGTTCGTCGCGCTCGGTCTTGCGCTCGCGCTCGTGCTCAATCGGCCGGGCCGATTTTGCGCCGCGCTGCGTGCGATCTTCTTCGGGTCGTCGGTGCTGTCGGTGACGATCGTCACGCTCGTCTGGAAGCTGGTATTGATGCCGGG
Source organism: Paraburkholderia sp. BR14320 (assembly GCF_040948665.1). Lineage (NCBI taxonomy): Bacteria > Pseudomonadati > Pseudomonadota > Betaproteobacteria > Burkholderiales > Burkholderiaceae > Paraburkholderia > Paraburkholderia sp. BR14320. The sequence continues at coordinate 36,302 of NZ_JBFPKG010000031.1, read as the reverse complement.
CCATGGGCTGCTCGCCGATGTCAGCCGCGCGCTCAACATCCCCGAGTACGTGCCGCTCGTCCATGAAGCCACGGCGCTGCCGATGATCGCGATCGTCACCGTATGGTGGATCGTGGGCCTGCCGATGATGCTGTTTCTTGCCGCGCTCCAGCAGATCCCACAGGAGTTATACGAAGCCGCTGCGCTCGATAACGCGAGCCGTTGGCGCACCTTCGTAGCGATCACGCTGCCGTCGATCCGGCGCACCGTCGCGCTGGTTGCGGTGATCGAAGCAGTGTTCCAGTTCCAGCTGTTCGGTCAGGCGCAATTGCTGACCGGCGGCGGACCGAACAATGCATCGCGACCACTCGTCCAGTTCATTTACGAATCCGGCTTCCGCCAATGGTTGTTCGGCTATTCGGCTGCCGCGGCCCAGGTGCTGTTCGCACTGATGCTGCTGGGTATCGCCGTGCAGTCATGGATCGTACGCAGAAAGGACCCCGCATGAGTACCGCCGCAATGCAGTCCGCTTCGAATCCAGCTGGGCCCGAACGTTCGCGCGGGTCGTTGGCCGGCCGTCTCGGCGAACGCGTGATGCTCGGCGCCGTGGTGCTGCTCGCGCTCGTCTGGATCGCGCCGCTGGTCTGGGTGTTCGCGCTGTCGTTCAAGCCGAACGCCTTCCTGGAGCAGCATACCGATGTGCTGTTCTCGCCACCGTTCACGCTGCAGAACTACGCCAGCATCATCGGTACGTCAGCCGTCGGCGGCTGGTTGATCAACAGCGCGATCGTCGCGCTGGGCCAGACGCTGCTGACGCTCGTCATCGCGTCGCTGGCCGGCTACGGTTTCGCGCGCACGACGTTTCCAGGCAAGCGCTGGGTATACGTGATCTGCCTCGCGGGGCTCGCGGTTCCCGAGCAGGCGCTCGTGATTCCGCTGCATAGCCTGTTCGCGTCGCTCGACTGGCACAACACCTATGGCGCACTGATCATGCCGAGGCTCGCGTCACCGTTCGGCGTGTACCTGATGACCCAGTACTTCAAGGCCGTCCCCGTCGAAATCGAGGAAGCCGCGCTGCTCGACAACGCGTCGCGCTTCAAGGTGTTCTGGCGCATCGTGCTGCCGCTGTCGATTCCGGCACAGGCGACGCTTGCGATCTTCACCTTCCTCAGCGCGTGGAACGACTACCTGTGGCCGCTCGTGTCGGCATCGAAGCCGGAGATGTATACGTTGACGATCGGCCTCGCGTCGACGCAAGGCAATTTCGCGCAGTCCGAGGGCATTGGCTATCTGATGGCGCAAGCCGTGTTCGCCGGCCTGCCGATCTTCGTGCTGTACCTGTTTTTCCAGAAGTACATCGTGGCCGCCGTGGCGGGCACCACGGTGCGCTGAACCGCTGGCACACCGATGTTTCCCGGCATCGGCGCCTTGCTTGAAAAGAACCGGTCACGCCGGTAATCCATAGCGGCCGCGCGCTGTCGATCGGAAATACGCGGCTCATCGAGTATTCGACAGGAGACAACCATGAAGAGATCGCTCGTACGCGGTGCGCTTTTGCTTGCCTTGCTGAGCCTGACGGCGGGCCTCGCGGCTCCCGCTCAGGCCAAAACCGAAATTACGCTGTCGCGCTTTTTCGGCGCCTGCGACGCTGAATACGGCAATGTGAACGACGTGAGCAAGGCCGCGGGTGAGTGCGGAATCATCACGACGCTGGTCAATGAGTTCAATGCGACGAACAAGGAAGATATCGTCGTCAAGCCGCAGATCATCGAATGGTCTCCTTACTATACGCAGATCGACGCGCGCATTCTGAGTCACGACGTACCGACGATCTCGGTCATGCACGAAGCCGTGCTCGGCGACTATGTGAAGCGCAAGCTCGTCGAACCGCTCGACGTCGGGTTCAAGTCGGTGGGGATTGATACGAAGGACTTCACGGATCACGCGCGCCGCGGCGTCACGTTCGACGACAAGACCTACGCGTTGCCGTTCGACACGCATTCGTGGCTCTGGCATATCAACATCAATCTGTTCAGGAAGGCGGGTCTCGTCGACGCGAGCGGCAAGCCGATCCTGCCGACCACGCCCGACGAACTGCTCAAGCAGGCGAAACAGTTCAAGGACAAGACCGGTCTGCCGTACATCACAATGCCGATCGCCAACGAGAGCGCCGCGCAGACGCGTTCGTTGTACACGATGGTCTATCAGCAGAACGGCACGCTCTTTCCGTCGGGCCCGACCAAAATCGATCCGCGCGTCAAGCCCGTGACCAACGCACTGCAATTGCTGGATGGGCTGATGAAGGCGGGCGACATCACCCCGAACCTCGACTACGGTGCAGCGAATCAGGCGTTCATGAACGGCAAAGCGGGTGTGCTGATCTGCGGCACATGGGTGATCGAGGACTTGACCAACCTGTCGAAGAAAACCGATTCGCCGCTCGCCAACAACGGCTATGAGGTCGTGCCGTTCCCGAACCTGTTCCAGAAGAAAGCGGTGTGGGCCGATGGCCACTCATGGGTGATGCTCAAGGGCGGCGCGAAGGATGACAAGAGCCGCCACGCCGCGTTCGTGTTTCTCAAGTTCCTCTACGACCACGACGCCGACTGGGCCCGCACGGGGCATCTGCCGGCGCGGCAGTCGGTCATCGATAGCGCGGCGTTCAACGCGTTGCCGCATCGCGCGGACATCAAGGAGATCTCGTCCATCGGCTATGCGCTGCCAAACACGGTGCCGCGTCAGTTCGCGATTCAGGAGATCGTCGGCAGCGAGGTCAGCAACATGTTGACCTCAGGCAAGCCGATCGCCGCCGTCGAACAGGATGCGCAAGACCGCGTCAACAAGCTGCTGTCCAGGTAGTGGCCGCACGCCTGTCCCGAACTCAACGAAACCTCGCCGAACCCATTCGAGCTCACAAGCCGGCGTGCCGCATCGCGCGGCACGCGCAGGCGACCTCACCACAGGACCTATCACAATGATTACCTCCCGCCTTGTCGTCGACCGGGATTTCGTCGTCGCTGACCTTGACCGGCGCGTGTTCGGTACTTTCGTCGAACATATGGGCCGCTGCGTCTATACCGGCATCTATGAGCCGGATCACCCCGACGCGGATGAGCGTGGCTATCGAAAAGACGTGATGGCGCTCACGCGCGAACTCGGGCCGACGATCGTCCGTTATCCCGGCGGCAACTTCCTGTCGGGCTATAACTGGGAAGACGGTGTCGGCCCGAAGGCGCAGCGGCCCAAGCGGCTCGATCTCGCATGGTATTCGGTCGAGACCAATCAGTTCGGCACCAACGAATTCATCGACTGGTGCCGCGAGCTCGATATCGAGCCCATGTACGGGGTCAATCTCGGCACGCGCGGACCGGACGAAGCCCGCCATTTCGTCGAGTACTGCAATCATCCCGGCGGCACCGCGCTGTCGGACTTGCGCCACGAACATGGTTACGCGAAGCCGCACGACATCAAGTTCTGGTGTCTCGGCAACGAGATGGACGGCCCCTGGCAAATCGGCCGCAAGACCGCCGACGAGTACGGTCGCGTCGCGCTCGAAACCGCCAAGCTGATGCGCGCGGTCGATCCCACCATTCAACTCGCGGCGTGCGGCTCGTCGACTCACGACATGGCGACCTATGGAGCGTGGGAAGATCGCGTGCTCGAACACTGCTTCGATCAGGTCGACTTCATCTCCTTGCACACGTACTTCGAGAACCGTCACGACTCGACCGCGGAATTCTTCGGCAACATCGACGTGATGGATCTGTTCATCAAGGAGATCGTTGCCGTTGCGGACAGCGTGGCGGCGCGCAAGCATTCGAACAAACGCATCATGCTGTCGTTCGATGAATGGAATGTCTGGTACAAGGCGCGCTCGATCAACGATCTGCGCAAGCCGGGCTGGCCAAGCGCGCCGCGCCTGATCGAGGAGGTCTATAACGCCGAGGACGCGCTGGTGGTCGGCGGCGCACTGATCACGATGATGAACAACGCGGATCGCGTCAAAACGGCGTGCCTTGCGCAACTCGTTAACGTGATCGGACCGATCATGACCGAGCCGGGCGGAGCCGCGTGGCGGCAGACGATCTTTTATCCGTTCTCGCAGGCGTCGAAGTTCGGTCACGGCCGCGTGCTTAAGCCGGTGATCGAATCGCCCGCCTACGCGGCCGAGAGCTTTCCCGAGATCGCCTACCTGTGCGCCGCCGTGGTCGACGACCGCGCGAGCGGCACCACGACGATCTTCGCGTTGAACCGGCACCTGACCGACGAGATGGACCTCAGCATCGAATTGCGCGGCCTCGGCGTGGAGCGCACGCTCGATCACGCGCTCGAACTTCACCACCCGAACATGAAGGCGGTGAATACGCGCGAAGCGCCGCTGACGGTCGTACCTACGACCAACGAGAAGATCTCGGTCGATGGCGAAAAACTGACGGCGCGCCTGAAGCCGGGCTCGTGGAACGTGATAGTCACGACCGCGGCAAAGCGCGGCTAGGTGGTTCGCACGAGAAGTCTACGAAGGAGGGGTGATGTTCGAGCGTGAGCCCGTCGTAGGGACGATGATCGCGCAGGTTGCGCGGATCGTCGGCATGAGGATCGTCTCGGGCGAATTCGGCCCTGGCGATCTGCTCCCTGTCGAAAGCGAGTTGTGCACCGAGTACCGTGTGAGTCGCACGACCGTGCGCGAGGCGATCAAACAGCTCACCGGCAAGCGCCTGATCGAAGTGACGCCGAAGATCGGCACGCGCGTGTTGCCGTTCTCGGACTGGAATCTGCTCGACCGTGATGTGCTCGCGTGGCGGCTCAATGCGCAATTCGACTCGAAGATCGTCGAGGACATCTTCGAGATGCGCATCTGTTTCGAGCCGCGCGCGAGCTTTCTCGCGGCGCGGCACGGCAGCGACGACGACCTTCAGCTGATCGAGCGCCGCTACCGCGAGCTGGCGAGCGCCTATGCTTCGCCGTCGGCGCATTCGGATGTGCGCGCGGTGAGCGAAGCGGTGCTCGAATTTCATATGGCGATCATCGCGATGTCACAGAACGGCATGTTCATCACGATCGGCAGTGCGATCAAGGCGGCGTTGCGGGTGTCGTCCGAGATGCTGCTGCGGCAGGCGGCGCGGCCGAGCGAAGATATCGAGCTGCATGACGCGGTGCGTCGCCGGATCGTTGCGCGCGAACCGGAGGCCGCGTCCGCCGCGATGACGCGTCTGCTCGAAGCATCGCGCGAAAGGATGCTGCGCTACACGATCAGCCCGAAAGACGTGGTGGGGCGCGAGGGCTAAAAGACTCGGGCGGATCGGCGCATACCGCTTGCGCAACGCGACGCGTCGCTGCCTTGGGGCACTGGCAACATTTTTCCGACCCGGCATACGCGCACGCTTGTCGTTCGTTCCGGCGGCACAAGCATAAGTTATGCGGAACGTATGCCGCCTGCGAAGGCGAAAAATGCATTTCTGGCCGCCTTCGCAGCCGCCGACGCCCAAACGTCTGATCTTGTTGATTGGGCGGAGCAGTTTACCTATCCTTTTATCCGGGCTTAAGTGCGGGCCGTGTGGTACTCAGCGGAAGGGGCGGACATGTCTACACCCAACAAACTTGGGCTGACCATCACCATCCCAAAGACAGTCTTCAGTTATCCCTGCAACTACAGTTTTGATCACTTCGTGCCGCTTACGGTGATGAAGGATAAATGTGGAATGGATGTGCAGATGCTTTGGGAATCTGCCGATGGCAATCTTATGCATCTCGCGGGGGTGTACAGCAACGAGCTCATATCCGCGCCGATAAAAGCCACAGGTTGTTTCGCCAATCGAGGTTTTCATGTTTCCAGCAAGGTGGAGACATACTTGGGAAAAAGCAACGATGAGCACGGCTTTCCTGCCGAGATCGCCCTAACCGGCCCGGGCGAAATGGTTTTATACCAGGTCTTCGTCTATGGCACGAAACCGTGGACGGTTGCGCCATGCTCAGGATTTCAGATTACCCATTCCGTGACAGACATCGGTGACGGTAAATTCAAAGTGACCACCACCAAGGAAGGCAAGGCGGTGCGCTTTCGTCACAGTATCGATGCTAGCGAAGGTGTCGTCGTGGAGGAACCCGTTGAGTATTCGTCGGAGGCGGGGCAGGGGCGTGCAACCGTGGTTCAGATCGTCCAGCGTGGCGGGATCAAGCCGGCGATTCTGATCAAGGCCGACCTCTGCATACGATGACGGTGCCGCTGCAATTCAGGCACCCATTTCAGGCACACATTTCCGCAACAGCAACGGCCGCTCTGATCTGCCGATCGAGATATGGACTTTTCCGCCGGCGACATCATTATCGAGTACGACGACAGTGCCGACGAAGCGAAGCATGCGCTCATCTGGGTGGCTGACGCCGGGGGAAAAACCGTCATCCACAGCAAGGACGTGGGGAACCTGCAGGGCGTCGTGCAGCAGTCCGTCGGTGCGCTGGCAGTCACCGACGACGACATCAAGTACCTCGTCTATCGTTACGAGAGTTCCGCCGTGGCCCAGGCGGCAGCGTGTTTCGCCGCAAGATGGGCCACGCGAAGTGACGATCCCATGGTGGTTGCGATGGTGAAATATGCCGAAACGAAAAATCAGGTCGTGAATGCGACCGTTCCGTTCGGGCGGCGTGGAGATGAATACCAGACCGATGAAGCCTGGACTGGCGACTCTTTGGTCCGCGCGGTGCGCGCCTGGCACCGCGGGATCACGGGCGTGAAGCTTTCGAGTCGCAAGGGAATCAGCTGCTCGCAGTTCGTCACATACTGTTTTCAGGCGGCCTGCCTGCACGCCGCGCTGCACAATATGTCCTTGCAATCACAGCAGGCGAAGAACTTTCTATTGGGTCCGCAAAATTTCCTGGCCTTGAAAAAGGGAAACCGCTACAGCCTCGTCTATGAAGCCCTGAAACCGGTGGTTGAGAATCTGAATGGCTTTATCCCGCCCGGCATGCTGGTCGATGCAAAGACGACGGACGCCGAGAATCTGCAGAATTGCCTCGAACAGGAGAACAGCAAGTTCGAATGCGTGGGGGTCGTGGCGACGGATAACCGGACCAGACCCACCAAAGCCTGGATCGAGGCGGAAGAGAAGTCTGATTGACGCAGCGAGCCGCCCCGCGGCGATGAAGATTCAGGGGGAATCGAGGAGAACGTCATGCCGGTTACCAGGACCGTGATGTCGATTCACGATGATCAGACGGGGGAGGGTACTGCGCTCGCATTTCCCACGATGTCGACCTGTTCTGCGATTATCTGCGTACTCGCCGACCGGCTCGTGGGCGTTCATAAAACCCAGGGCTGGCGCGGCAGCACAAACACTTTGTTCGCGCGCGCCGTCACGTTGATCGGCGGTGACAGGGTCTACGAGCTTTATATCGCCGGCTGGAACGTGGGCAGCAAGGAATATCACAACATCAGCCAGATTCAGAATGCAGTGGGATGCGCGGATGTGGCGACCTATGTGCTCGACTACCACAACGCCGATGTCATCGTCAAAAACAAACACAGCGGGGATCTGGTCAATCAGCAGGCCTTCCAGGCGCGAAAGGGGAAAGTCTTCACCCCTAGCCCAACCTCCGATCTCTGCACGTTTGCGTTTCATACCGGCAAGCGGAATCCCACCATCGGGATCAAGCGGTCGTCGAAGGTGACCATTACCGGCAGTGATCATGACGCCGTTAGCGAAAACCTCAAGCGCGAGGGGAGGGACGGGATGATGATCGCCGTGACAGAAGATATCCAGACGCCGAGCGATCATCTTCACATCCTGGACAAGTACCTGGATTTCGTTCACGTGGTTTGAATCACCGTGGCGATGCACGAGGGCGGACGGATCGGTGCGAGACCATTGCTGCGGCACACGACACTTTGGGAATAGCCATGAAAGACGTGACTGTCAGGATCAACGACACGCTTGGATTCATTCAAACCTCGGCAATCGGGACCTTCGCCGAGAACGCCTGCGCGCACGCTCTGGCCACTTCCTATATTCAGAATCACTATCCCCCGGCCAACGCACATCAACCCGGCTACGTGAATTTCTCAAACGGGATGTCGATGAAGAATGTGCACAACGCGGGTAACGAGACCCAGCGCGAAATGCGACGCGCCATTTATCTCCTGTGGCATGCCATTGGAAACAACGCGCTTGCAAATCGGGCCACGACGCTCGGTGCCGGATTGTTGGCAGCTGAGTATCGCCGTCTGTTGCAGAAGGCCAGGATAGTAGAGGATGCACATCATGCGCGCGACCACGGCAGCAGAAATCTGCTGACGACGGTTATCCCGGCTGCGCCGCTGCAGTTTCTCACGGACAACAAGATCATGGTTCGTGGTTCGACGGCCTATGCGCCGGATGCGCTAGACCGCAATCTCGTGAACTTTTACTTCACCTACGACGCGGCCCAGGATCGCTACATGTTCGTGCCCGTCGCGGGCTTTCCGGTTCCTGCAGGCGCGTATGGCTTTTCCGCAGCAAGCGTGCGCGCCGTGCACTGGACTGCCGTCCCCGGTAGAGGAATCGTAGTAAATCCGGGGCCACCGCCGGGTGCTGCCAGCTTTGGCGCCATCGACGGTACACGTCTCGATGGCTCCGACGTGATGGTCACGACGCAGTTTACCGGCTGCAGTTTTTGCATGAAGGACGTGGGAGGGGTGATCTATGGCGCTCATATTTCGCCCAGCATCCCCGGACATCCGAACCCGCATGTCGGCCCGACCATGGCCCAGCAGCTCTGCGGAATGAATGCTAACGTTGGCGCCGGCGATTTCGCGAATCATGCAGGTGCCGCTCCTTTCATGGTGTATGGCGCAGGGCACAGCAACATCCCCGGCTTTCCAAACGGCTACCCGGTGCCCGGCGCTGGCGCGAATCCACTCCAATACATGTGCATGATTGGCGTGCGAGTGGGCGGCATTTGGCAGATCTTCTCCCAGCAAGTGTTCGCGGGCGGCGCATTCGCCGCCTTCCAGGTTCTGTAGTGGAATGTGTGCGAACAAAAAGATTCGGAAAAAATCCGGGCTACGGCATTGTTTCCAACGCTTTCTTAAGTCGCGCGACTGCCTCGTCGGACTCCTGCTGGATTCGCGTTCGAACGAACAGGACATTCAACACCGCAAACCATAGTGTCGGCGCGCGGTACACGAACTCGCGCACGAATCGTGTTTCTGACGCTACGGGCGTCAACGCGTAGCTCACTGTGCCTGCAGGCTTCCCGTCTATCGTGCCGACAATGGCCCATTTGTGCGGACGGTCCCGTACGGAAACGGTCCACAGGACGCTTCCCCGGCGACCCGCCACGCGGAATTCTTCGGCAACCTGTTCACCGACATTTAACGAGTGGTCGACCGCCCCTCTTACCGATAGCGAAGACGGGTGCCAGCTGGGCCAGTGAGCAGGTGTCGTGACGTAGTCGAAAACCACCGCATCCGGTCGCTCGATCGAGGTCACGGTGGCAATCCTCGTCGTAAGATTGACCGACCCAGGCAACGGGACGGCAAGCAGTGCAGCGACCACGATGACTGCCAGGAGCGCGCTCATCCATTTCGATGGCCATTTCATCCGGGACTCGCGAAGTATGCTCCGTGCACCGATAGGATCTGGCGTCAACGGCGCAACTTACAATCAAGGCACGATCGGGGCTTACTACTTGCTATCCAGACGAACTGGCTGCGCAATTCCACATTTTCAGCCGCTTCGTCGTCGCCGTGGTCGCCGGCTTTCAATGCTTCAGGCAAGTGTCGGCGTTCTTCCACGTGCAGACGTCGAGTCCGGTGTGAATGACCGGAGGCACGGACTTCCCTTGCGCGAGGTCGCGCATGACCATCGCGGCGCGGTAGCCCATTTCCTCGGGCCGCTGACCGACGAGCACATTCACCTTGCGGTCCTTGAGCGCCTGCAGTTCGGGCCCGAGCGTGTCAGCCGAGACGATCACGAATTTGCCGTTCTTGATCTTGTCCATGATCGGGGCGACGACCTGCGAAAAGGCCTGCGGAGCAAAGAGCGGCCAGCCGCCCGCCAGTAGAAAGGCGTCGAGACCCGTGGGGTTGGCGGTCAGCGTGTCCTGCATCATCTGATTCGCCTTCGCGGCGTCGTCGTTCACGTAGAGCGGACAGCCACTGATCTCATGCCACCCGTTCTCGCCAGCGAGCTTCGTGATGCCCTTCTTCCCGGAGAGCACATCGCGCGCGCCCTGGGCCCGCTGGTTGATGTTCTCCGCAGCCGGATTGCCCATCACGAGGCAGACATTGCCGCCTTTCGGCATCAGCATCTTCAGCTGCTCGCCGAGCTTGGCGCCCAGCTCGTAGTTGTCGGTGCCGACATAGCTTTTGCGCAGTGACGCATCCTTCGGCAGCAAATCGGCATCCGCGGTGATGACCGGGACCGATCCGCCGCGGCGGCGCAGCACCTCCGCCACGGCCGGCGCGTTCGCGGGCGAGATCGCCATGCTCGCGACGCCCTTGGTCAGCAGGTCGTCGATGATCTGCACTTGCGCGCTCTCGTCGGCCGCGGTCGCGGGACCGGTGTAATAACAGTTGTAGCCTTGCTTGTTGAGTTCCTTGTTCGCCCGTTCGCATCCCTGATGCATCAGGTCGAAGTACGGGTTGTCGAGACCCTTCACGACCAGCGCAAGGGTCTTATCGGCCGCAAAGCCCGGGGACGCCAGCATCGCGAGTCCTCCAGCCGCAGCAAGACACATCAACAGTTTTTTCATGGCTTCCTCCTGTTGGGCGCCGGCTCTGCGGTGCCCGTGTCGGCTTACACAGTCTTCGTAACGCGTCCCGCCTCCCGCGGCACCGGCCCGGAAGCGGCCGGTGCGTCCACAGACATTTCAATCCCCTTGCCGCTCGCCACCGAGCCGGTTGAAGAGCACCGCGACGACAATGAAGCTGCCGACGACCGTGCCCTGCCAGAACGCGTCGACGCCGAGCAGGATCAGGCTGTTGCGGATGACCTCGATGAGCGCCGCGCCGACGATCGTGCCGAAAGCGCTGCCAACCCCGCCGATCAGATTGGTGCCACCGACCACGGTGGCCGCGATCACGCGCAGCTCGTCGCCGGTACCGAGGCCGGTCGTGACTGCGCCTAGCCAGCCGACTTCGAGAATCGCCGCGACGCCCGCCATGAGGCCACAGAGCACGTAGACGCTACAAACGATGCGGCGCACCGGTACGCCGGTGAGAGTCGCCGCATGACGGTTGCCGCCGATCGCGAAGACGTAGCGGCCCCAGCGCGTCCAGCCGAACGCGAACCAGAACAACAGCCCAAGCAGGATCAGGAACCACACCGGATTGGCGACGCCGAGCGTCGCGCCGCCGCCGAGCGTGAGGAGTTTGCTGCCGTCGGGGCCGAAATCGAAAATGGTCCGGCTGCGGGAAATCACGAGTGCGAGGCTGCGGCCGACGCTCAGCATCGCGAGCGTCACGACGAAAGGCTGCATGCCGAGATAGGCGATGAGCAGGCCGTTGACGAGGCCGACCAGCCCGGCGGTCAGCAGTCCCATGCCGATGCCGGCCCAGATCGGGTAGCCCGCGTTCATGACGACCGAGAGCACGATACCGCTGATGCCGATGGTCGAGCCGACCGAAATGTCGATGCCGCCCGTGACGATCACCGCCATCATTCCTAGCGCCACGATGGCGACGAAGGCGAAGTTTCGCGTAACGTTGAACAGATTCTCGGAAGTCGCGAAGGTCGAGGTCGCAATCGACAGGGCGATACAGGCGACGATCGTTGCCAGCACGACCCAGAACACCTGGCTTGCGAGTAGTCCCGACCAGCGAGTATGCGTCCTCGCGGACTGTGGATCATCGAGCAATGGCGGCATTGTGGGGGGCCTTCGCGACGCGTCGTTCAAAGTGGGGCTCCGATGCAAGGCAGTTTCAGGCAGCGGCGATGGCGCCGGTGATGAGACCAGTCACCTCTTCCGGGGAGGACTCCTCGGTTTTCTTGTCCGCGACCTTGCGCCCGCGCCGCATGACAACCACCCGGTGGGCGACGGCGAATACGTCGGGCATGCGGTGGCTGATGAGGATGACGGCGATGCCGTGTTCGGACAGGCGTTTGATGAGATCGAGCACCTCGGCGACCTGGCGGACGCTGATCGCGGCGGTCGGCTCGTCCATGAGGACGAGCCTCGCTTCAGAGAGGCGTGTGCGGGCGATGGCCACCGCTTGCCGCTGCCCGCCCGACATTTGCCTGACGAGGTCGCGCGGGCGCGTCTCGGACTTCAGTTGCTTGAACAGATCACCCGCACGCCGATACATGGTCGCGTGATCGAGCACGCGGACAGGTCCGAACCCGATCCGCAGTTCGCGGCCAAGGAAGACGTTGGCGGCTGCGGTCAGATTGTCGCAAAGCGCGAGGTCCTGATAGACGACCTCGATGCCGCGCGCGCGGGCGTCGATCGGTTTGTTGAAATGCACGGGCTTTCCATCGATGAGCATTTCACCGTGCGAAGGCGGAAAGTTACCGGCGACCACCTTCACCAATGTCGATTTGCCGGCCCCGTTATCGCCCATGAGCCCGACCACCTCGCCCGGCTCCAGGCTGAGCGTCACGTCGATCAGGGCCTGAATGGCGCCGAAATGTCTGGAAACGCCTCTGAGCTCAAGAAGACTCATAGACTGTCGCGTTCGCTGGGGTGGAGGCGCCCACTGCATTGGCTGGGCGGCCAGTAGACATACGAGCTAGGTAGATGTTTTTTAGTGCACGATGGGGGTTTTAGCAAGGCACTTTAGCCACCTGCCGAACTCGCTCATTTGTCGTGCCCGCTTCACTTCATCGCTATGCAGATAGATCGTCGTTGTCGACGCTGAAGGGTGCCGCAGGTTGTCCAGCACGATGCTCAGTTCCGTGCCGCCTCCGGGCGCATGCGTCGCGTGAGTGTGGCGCATCCAGTGCGGACTTTCGCACCGCTCGGAATTCTTCGTGTAGAGCGGGAATATTCGAACTCCTGCGGTCGTTTAGCTTGCGGCGATGTCTCGCCAGTGACGAGGAGGGTAGCTATGTCTCAGATCTCGCGTGGTCTCAAAGCGGCGGCTGCGATCGCGCTCGCCGCCGGTTTCACAATCGGGTATGCCGCTGCTGATGACGCCTATGTCGTCACACCGCTCGTGTCCAACGTGGCAGGCGCAGCCCCGAAAGTCGACGGTGTCCTGCAGAACGCCTGGGGTATTGCCTTTAGTCCGGCAGGAAGTCCATTCTGGATCAACGACAATGCCACCGGCTGCTCCACGCTATATGACGGCGCGGGGACCAAGGTGACGACGCTGCAGGTCGCGATCCCGCTGCCAGGCAACGTCATACCGGGCGGCGCCTGTCATCCCGTCCTTCCCAAGTCTCCACCGAATCCCACGCCCGCGGCGCCAACCGGGATTGTGTGGAATCCCTCGTCTGCGTTTCTCGTGCCAGGCACCAAGATCCCGGCCGTGTTCATCTTCGCAACCGAAGATGGCACGATTTCCGCTTGGGCCGGTGGGTTGAATCCGCCGAATAACGCCGTGATCGCGGTCGATAACTCTTCCAATCCCTCCGCCGACAGCGGGGCTGTCTACAAGGGGCTCGTCTTCGGAGTCAATGCGCAAGGCGGATTCCTCTTTGCGACGAACTTCCGTTCGGGTCGGATCGATGTATTTGGGCCGAACGGTTCAGACGGCCAGTTCACGGCTGCGACGACCGACGGCGGCTTCGTCGACCCGAACATCCCTGCCGGCTATGCCCCGTTCGGTATCGCGAATATCGATGGGGATCTTTTCGTCACCTACGCAAAGCAGAACAAAGAGAAGCACGACGACGATGCAGGACGCGGTCGTGGATTCGTCGACGTATTCGATACCGACGGCCACCTGCTGCGTCGCTTTGCAAGCCGAGGGACGCTCGACTCGCCATGGGGGATCGCCCGTGCATCGTTTGCGTTCGGCCGCTTCAGCGGCAAGATTCTCATTGGCAACTTCGGCGATGGTCGAATCAATGTCTTCGACAATGACGGCGCTTTCGTCGATCAGTTGGAGAACGAGTTCGGCAATCCACTGGCAATCGACGGTCTGTGGACTCTGACACTCGGTGGCGGCCGCAATTCGAGCCCGGACACGCTGTACTTCTCGGCCGGTCCTAACAAGGAGACCAATGGACTTTTCGGGATCATCGCTCCGGCAAGAGGCTCCAGGGAGCGAGGCGCTGATCATTGACGATATTCAAGTTCGAGACGAAGGATCTCATCTCAGCCGGTCGCGGGACTCACCAGACGCGACCGGCTGTTATTGATCCGTGGTGCCCGAAGGCAATCCACTGGATCGAATGGTCTACACTTCATTCATTGCATCGATGCAGCCGCTGCGGATAGGCCATCCAGGACCATAACAGCGGCACCCGACACGCAAAACGCGCCACCTGTCACGCAATATATGCCATCGGGTGACGGCGCCACCATGCCAACGGCTGTGAATAGCGGTGGCGAGTATTGAGAGAACGGGGTATGGCAGGTTTGCCTCATGAAGGCCAAGTTTCTCTTTGCCGTGCTGCTGCTCGGCGCGATAGATTGCGCCGCGGATCCAGGTTATTACAACACGTGCGCGGCGTATCCGGCTTATCCGTGTGAGTTCTATGCCGGCTGTCCGTCTCGCGGCCAGCCATGCGTATTCCTTGGCGGCGGTGTCCGCCGCTTCCACGACTTTGACCATGGCGACGGCTTTCACCATGGGTTCCACGGTCGCAGCACTCAGTTCGAGCAGGGCGGGGGCCACAGCGGCGGTCACGGCGCACGCAACTAGGCACCGGCACATTTCTATCGATGAAAACCGCCCATCAAAAATGGGAGCACTGCCCAGTTGTCGCTATAACTTGTCTTCGTAGCATTGCCGCCGGTCGCGACGTTGGGAATTCAGCCACAAATAACGAGGTGGTCCGGTCATTCATGAGGGCGGATCAGAGGCAGCAGCTCGGCCATTACGGTCATTGGCCGAGTGCCAAAGGCCGCTATGCGTTGGCGATTCAACCGGCCGATGCATGGGCATTGATAACGTCCATGCATCAATGATTCCAGAAATCGCACTTCTACTCTTGGTCTTCTTGCGCAACTATGCGTCATCAGAAGCCCGAGAAAACGGTTCAAAAGCACAGCGCGAAGTGATCCAGTGCGCACTCAAGGCCGATGCGTGGATGCAATCGGGCGGACGCGCAGGTCGCGGCGCGTATCGGCGCGCGCGAGGCGCACCTGCAAGCGCGCGTGGCATAAGGAGAGCGTGCTCAAGATTCTGGGCGGCGAATCGTCGGAGGTGACGCCGGTGAGCCATGCGTTTTCGGGCATGAACGTCGTGTTCGGCAAGGCGCCTGGCAAAGGCGGACAGGTGCGTCAATGTCGACGCAGTGATAAGCCTCTGACGGTCGCCGCCGTGCTCGCGTTGCGCGGCTCGGTGGCGACGGCAGGGCCGAGATTGATAACAGTAGAACATCAATCGTTCCGAAAATTGCACTTATCGTTTTGCCGCCTCCGGGCGAATATTGCCAGAACCACAATCGGCCGGACCACCGCGTCTTTTCAAGATTTCAGGAGACACCTTGATGCACCCCTCGACTAACCTTTCGACCGGACGTTCGAAGGCCGCCGCAGTTTTCCGTGTAACGGCCGGAAATTTCCTGGAGCAGTTCGACTTCTTCCTGTTCGGCTTCTACGCCACGCAGATCGCCAATGTTTTCTTTCCCGCCCACAGCGAGTTCGCCTCGTTGATGATGACGTTCGCCGTGTTCGGGGCCGGCTTCCTGATGCGGCCGCTGGGCGCGATCGTGCTCGGCGCCTACATCGACGACGTAGGCCGCCGCAAGGGCCTCATCGTCACGCTTTCCATCATGGCGAGCGGCACGATCCTGATCGCGTTCGTACCGGGCTACGCGACGATCGGACTCCTGGCGCCCGCGCTCGTGCTGCTCGGACGGCTGCTGCAGGGCTTCTCGGCGGGCGCGGAGCTGGGCGGTGTGTCGGTGTATCTTGCCGAGATGGCCACGCCCGGCCGCAAAGGGTTTTTCACGAGCTGGCAGTCCGCGAGCCAACAGGTGGCGATCGTCGTCGCCGCGGGCCTCGGCTTCGCGCTCAATCAGTGGCTGAGCGCATCGGCCATCGCAGCCTGGGGTTGGCGCGTGCCGTTCCTGGTGGGCTGCATGATCGTGCCGTTCATCTTCATGCTGCGTCGCAATCTGGAGGAAACGCAGGAGTTCAAGGCGCGCCAGCATCGTCCGACCATGAAGGAAGTATTCGGCACGCTGGTCCAGAACTGGGCCGTCGTCGTCGCAGGCATGATGCTGGTGGCGATGACCACCACGAGCTTTTACCTCATCACGGTCTACGCGCCGACCTTCGGCAAGACGGTCCTGCACCTGAGCACCGCCGACAGCCTGCTCGTGACGCTGTGTGTGGGCGTCTCGAACTTCGTGTGGCTGCCGGTCGGCGGGGCGCTCTCCGACAAGCTCGGCCGCCGGCCGCTCCTCGTCGCCATGACGGTGCTCGCGATCGCGACCGCCTACCCGGCACTGTCGCTGCTCGCTCACGCGCCGAGCTTCGTCAACATGCTGCTCGTCCTCCTTTGGCTCTCGTTCATGTACGGCATCTATAACGGCGCGATGGTCGTCGCGCTCACGGAAGTGATGCCGGTGCAGGTGCGCGTTGCCGGCTTCTCGCTCGCCTACAGTCTCGCGACGGCCGTGTTCGGAGGCTTCACGCCCGCGATCTCGACGGCGCTTATTCATATGACTGGCGACAAGGCCGCGCCCGGATACTGGATGAGCCTCGCCGCAGCGTGCGCGCTTCTGGCGACGTTCGCGCTCTATCGCCGCCGCGCAGTGTCGCTGACGCCGGCGCACTGATGCGCTTCCCCCGCATCCATCGCAACCGCACACGACCTTAACCATGAGAAATCTGCTTCTGAAACTTTGCGCGGCGGCGCTCGTCGCAAGCTCGGCCGCTGCGACGAACGTGCAGGCCGCCGACCTGCACGTCATGAGCTCCGGCGGCTTCACCGCCGCCTACAAGGTGCTCGGCCCGAGGTTCGCGTCCGAGACGGGCAACACGCTCGACACCGCGCTCGGACCCTCGATGGGCAAATCGCCCGAAGCGATCCCCAACAGGCTCGAGCGCGGCGAGCCCGCGGACGCCGTCATCATGGTCGGCTACGCACTCGACGAGCTGATCAAGCAAGGCAAGGTCATCCCCGGATCGCGGGTAGAGCTGGCCGATTCGCGCATCGGCATGGTCGTGCGCGAAGGGGCGGCGAAGCCCGACATCGGCTCCCCCGAGGGTCTCAGGCAGACCCTGTTGCAGGCGAAGTCGATCGCCTACTCGGACAGTGCGAGCGGCGTCTATATCGAGCGAGAGCTGTTCAAGAAGCTGGGCATCGAGGACCAGGTCAGGTCGAAGGCGAAGATGATCCCGCGGATTCCGGTGGCGTCGGTGGTGGCAAGCGGGGACTACGAAATCGGCTTCCAGCAGGTGAGCGAATTGCTGCCCGTCCAGGGCGCCACGTTCGTCGGCAAGATTCCCGAGTCTCTGCAGTCCGTCACGCGTTTCGCCGCCGGCATTCCCGTCGGTGCGCTGCATCCGAAGGAAGCGAAGGCGCTTCTCGACTATCTTGCTTCACCCGGTGTACAGGCAGAAGTGAAATCGACCGGGCTCGATTCCGTCCTGGCGCATTGAGGCGGAACCACGGGAAGGCTTGTCTGAAACGTCACGATGCGGTCTTCCTTCCTGTCTTGACTGTCGCCGTTACGTTATTGCCCACGGCATCACCGCTTGCGGCTCCGGCGCGCTTCATCTCGATGATCGTCCGATGAAACTCCTGTGCGGCCGGTGTGAGCGGCCGTCCGCGCCGTCTTACGATTCCCACGCGTCGTTTCACCACCGGTTCGACGAGCGGCACACTCGTGAGGATCGGGTGGTCATGTCCGGGCATGGCCATCGACGGCACGGCGGCGACGCCGAGCCCCGCTTCGATTAACCCGAGCATGGTCGTTACGTGTCGCGTCTCGGTGCCGCGACGGCAGCTTCAGCACGGCGGGGAGACCGCGCGGATGGCCGTTCGCCATCGTGTGCATTTCGGTGTTGTCTGCCCCGTATCAGCTCGCCGCGCCTCGCAAATCTCTAATATGCTGATAGACGGTGGCACGTCCCATCCCCAACACATTCGCGACGTAGTTGGCAGCGCTCTTCCCCTTGAACGCCCCTTCGGCCCACAGCGCTTCGACGATCTCGCGACGATGGTCGCGAGTCAGCGAATTCAGCGCCAACTGACGTTCCTGGAGCCACGTGTGAAGGAACGTGTTGATGCGTTCCTGCCAGTCGTCCTTGAACAGCTCTTCGGGCTGCTTCACCACGCCGGCGCCGGAGATCACACGATCGATCACATGTTTGATGTCTTCGAAGACGGCGATGTTGTAGTTCACGCACATCACGCCGACGGCGCTGCCGGCATCGTCGAACAACACCGTGCTGACGCACCGCATGCGCCTCCCATCCCAATTGATTTTTTCATACGGCCCGACGGTACCGGACTCCGCGGAATGGTCGATCTCTTCCAACGCGGAGTCGTCGCCGAGTTCGCGTTTCGACAGGTTATTGGCGATGTAGGCGATCGTTTGACTTTGCAGGTCATGAATGACGATTTCGACGTACGGGAAAAACAACAGCGCAATGCCATCGGCGACGCGGCTGTAGCGGTCCAGAAGTAGCCGACGTGCGGCCGTTGTCTTGGGCTTTCGCATAGGGAGAGATGCTTGCAGCTTTCTGAAGGTCCACTTGGGTGGGCGTCGGTATGGAAGGTCCGAAAACGTTCGGCATTTTGCCACGAGCGATGCGGTACTCCTGCTCGATGGCACGACGACCCGCATGTCGGCGAAGACCCTTTGCCATTGCTCCGGCGGCATGGCGCGATCTGGCGCGTCGGCAAGATCGTGGGGATTACTTACGTGCCCGCGCGAGCAGTCAGATATTTGAACAGTTCATAGGCAATCGCGACGTCTTCAAGACCCAGCCCGATCGAGCGGAAAAACACGTGCTTTCGATAGGACGGTTTGATCGCTTCGCCGCACATGAGTTCGGCGAGATCGCCCAGCACGGCTTCGGGACGCCAGCCATGGTATTCGGAAGCGAGCTTCATCTCGCCCGCGCTGGCTGGGGTGGTGCGGCGGTAGTCGCAATAGACGTCCATGTCGGCGAGCCATGCGGGCGGAATCTCATGAGCGTTCGCCACGTTGGTGCTGATAGACGTGATGAGCGCTGGCTTGCCGAGCATGTTTTCGTGCAGCACCGGGGTGCCGGACGAGGTACACAGCGCAACGACGTCGGCGTCGGCGACACAGTCTTCGATCCTTGTACAGATGGAGACTCTTTCATCGAGCGCTGCGAGCTGCACACGTTTTTCGGTGCCGTTCGCAAGCCCGGGCGAAAACACCCGGATCGACCGCCACGGCCGCGTCGACGCGAGATGGCGCAAATGAGCCTGTCCGACCGCCCCCGCGCCGACAATCGCGAGCTGGCGCGCATGATCGGCGGCGAGTTGCTGTACCGCGAGTGCGGTCGCTCCGGCGGTGCGCTCGATCGTCAGCAGACCCGAATCACACAACATCAGCGGTTGCCCCGTTTCCATCGACATCAATGCCGTCCACGCGGTAATGATCGGCTTCGCCTGCGTGACGATGTATGGCGACAGCTTCGCGCCGAACACTTTCGCGTCCGCCATCACGCCCAGATATGTGATGAAGTCGCCAGCGTTCTGCGGGAAAAGAGTCAGCGTCTGCGGAGGCTGCACTGCCATGTGGCTTCCGAGCGCGCGAAACATCTGCGCCAGCACGCTGCGCACGTCGAGGTGAGGAAGCGCCTCGCGAATGGTTTGCTGGTCGACGATCAGGGGCATTGCGTTTTCTGACTGGATCATTGAACTGCGCTCCACAACGGTGCCGGTGCTCCGGCGGTCAGGTGATTCTAAGTCAAACTGTCCAGTCTGGACATTTATTTTGAAAATTGCTTGCTTTTATATCTGTCCAGAATAGACTGTCAATCCAGAGCACGTGTAAGGCCGGCGCGTCATCTGCCTCATGCGAAGTCTCGGAGCGGGCCGGTCAACCGTCGCGCATGCCCTCAATTGTCGTCGCCCAAATACCCAGGGGACCTCTTATGTTTCGGAAGCTTCAACTTTCACTTATCGTCGCTGCTGCATTGGCGGGCTCGCTAGGGACCGTCGGCGCGCAGGCTCAGGACACTTTGCGCTTCGGCATCGAGGCAGCCTACCCGCCGTTCGAAAGCAAGTCGCCGAGCGGGCAACTTCAGGGCTTCGACGTCGACGTCGGCAATGCGGTCTGCACGAAGCTGGGCGTGAAGTGCGTGTGGATCGAAAATGCGTTCGATGGACTGATTCCCGCGTTGGAAGCTCGCAAATTCGACGTGATCAATTCCGCGATGAACATCACGGACAAGCGCAAGCAATCGATTGAATTCACGAAGCCGATCTATATCGTGCCGATCGTGATGGTGGCCCGACGTGGCTCCGGCCTGTTGCCCGACGTGAAAAGTCTGCAAGGCAAACGGGTGGGCGTGTTGCAGGGGTCGTCGCAGGAGGATTTCCTCAAAGCTCATTGGGCGAATGCCGGCGTCACGGTCGTGTCGTACCAGGACCAGGATCAGGTCTACGCGGACCTGCTTGGCGGGCGCCTCGACGCTGCCGTTCAGGAAGCGCAAACTGCGCAGGACGGTTTCCTCGGCAAGCCCGAGGGCCACGAGTATGCGATCGTCGGCAAGCCGCTCAGCGATCCGGCAACGCTCGGCGAAGGCACCGGCTGGGGCTTGCGCAAGGCCGACAAGGCGCTGGTCGCGAAAGTCAATGCCGCGCTCGACGCGCTGAAGAAAGACGGCACGTTGAGCAGTCTTTCGCAGAAGTATTTCAACAACGACATCATCGCGAAGTAACGAGTCCACGAGCCGGCGCCAGAGGTTTCTCGCCGGCTCGCTGCGCAAAATGCGGCAGCCCGGCGTCCAGTCCTGATAGAAAAAGCGAAGCGAGTTTATGGATTTCGATGTGATAGTGCTGGGCGCTGGGATTGTCGGCGTATCGTCCGCGCTGCAGTTGCAGGATCGCGGCCGCCGGGTGGCACTGGTTGATCGGCGCGCTCCGGGCGAAGAGACCAGCTTCGGCAACGCGGGGCTGATTGAAAGCTCGTCGGTCGTTCCCTACGGTTTTCCGCGCGATTTCGGCACCTTGCTGCGCTATGCGAAGAATCGTTCGACCGACCTGTACTGGGACTATCGGGCGTTGCCGCACTTTGCGAGCTGGCTCGCGCGCTTCTGGTGGGAATCGTCGCCCGAGCGATTGATGGCCGCCGCGCGCGACATGTTGCCGTTGATCCAGCAAAGCGTAGCTGAACACGATCGGCTCATCGAGCGCGCGCAACTCGGCCATCTCATTCGCGACAGCGGCTGGATCGACGCCTATCGCACCCCAACGGAATTTTCGCGGCAGGCGGCGGCCGCCGCATTGACTGCCAGGACCTATGGCTTGCGGGTCGCGGTGCTGGATTCGGCGGCGCTGGCCGCGCGCGAGCCGGGCCTCGCGGACGGCTTTTGTGGCGCGTTGCATTGGCAGGACCCGAAAAGCATCGTCAATCCCGGGGCACTGACTAAAGGTTATGCGAGTTTTTTCGAAGCGGGCGGCGGAACGGTGCTCACCGGCGACGCCGCCACGCTAACGGCGCAAGCGGGCGCGTGGACGGTTCAGACATCGTCGGGCCGGATCAGCGCTAAAGAAGTCGTGGTGGCGCTCGGTTCATGGTCTGACCGCGTTTTCGCGCCGCTTGGTTACCGCATTCCTTTGCGCGCGAAGCGCGGTTATCACATGCACTACCGTCCTACCCGCCAGATGCTGTCGATGCCATTCGTCGACGCGGAGCAGGGCTACGTGGTGGCGCCGATGGAAGGGCGGTTGCGGCTGACCACGGGGGTCGAGATCGCGCGGCGTGACGCGAGGCCGACGGGCATACAGCTCGAACGCGCGGAGCGCATTGCCAGGCCGAGCTTCGGTCTCGGTGAGCGACTCGACGCGAGTCCGTGGCTCGGCCTGCGTCCTTGCACACCCGATATGCGCCCCGTCATTGGGCGCGCGCCGCGTCATCGCGGGTTGTGGTTTGCATTCGGTCATAACCATCATGGTTTGACCTTGGGGCCCGTCACCGGTCGACTGCTGGCGGAGATGATGACCGGGACACCGACCTGTGCGGATGCGCGTCCGTTTCGGGCTGAACGGTTCCGTGGTTAGCGGCGGGAATGCGCCCGGCCTGAAGATCTGGTTGGGTGGATCGGCCACTATGAAACACGTTCCATTCAGGATGGAGATCGAGAGTGTCTTTGCATGGCGTTGTGTCGCTTCCGTTCACGCTACTGAATCGCGGTCAACTTGGTAGCGCAGGTGTGCTTTTCTTCTTCTACGGGGTCATCGTCGCCTGCATCACCAAAGCACTGTTCGATATTGCCAATTTTGCTGGAGTGAAAGCACGGACTGGAAAGGTCACGGTCATGTCTAAGCGAACTATCCCGGCTCATTGGGAGTGGCAATCTCATGGACGACTTTTGACGCGTGCCTATGTAGAGGAATACGAGATACTGGATTTGATTATCAATGGCCGGAAGATGACGTATCGGCCGTATCCGTGGATTATGGAGCGCACAACTGCAAACACGACGGAGCCAGTTCAGTTCAAAGCAGCCCGATTCACTAGCAAAGTGCAGATCATAAAATTCAAGTACCTTTAGTCGAGTAGAACGTCGCGTCAAGGATCGAAACATCTCTGAGCGACTACTCTTGAGAGAACCGAAGGCTGCTCAGGGTCGGCCTATACCTGTTGCATCAAGCACGATACGAGATGACGGTCTCGCTCGATCGTTGGACACAGCGCGGCCAATAGCGGCCAAATGATGCACCCATAGCACTACCCTCTTGCGAGCAGACAAGCATTGTTCGCGCCCGGCCACGCGCGTTCAACCGCGTTGCAGATCTCAGGTTCCCACCCGGTTGGAGCGGCCCGCGACACCATAGGCAAAGGCTGCTCCCGCGAATGCAACACCCACGCCACAGACCCCGCGCCACCCCGCGTGAGCCCATCCGGCGCCCGAGAGCGCCGCCCCGAGCGCGCCGCCAACCATGAACGCACCGACGAACAGTCCGTTCAGCCGCCCGCGTGCGGCGGGATTCATGAGATTGACGGCGCGGCGACCAAGCGTCTGATCGATGACGACGCCTGTGTCGATCGCCGCACCACCGATGACGAGCGCCGCGATCGCGAGCCGGGGGTGGGCCTGCGGAGCGAAGCCCAACCCGCCCGATCCCGCCACGGCGATGAGCGCAAGGGCCGCGATGATCAACAGGTGCGCGAACAGCAGCGCACTGCGACCGTGCCCGCAGTCGCCCGCCTGGCCGGCGAGCGGCGTGACGACTGCGCCGCTCGCACCCGCGAGCGCGAAAAGCGCGATCCCGTGCAGGCCAAATCCGAACGGTGGCTGCGCGAGCAGTAGTCCGACCGACGCCCAGAACGCGCTAAACGCCGCCATCGCCAAAGCGGCGGAGATCGCGCGCCGCTGCAGGATGCGTTCACGCGCGAGAAGGGTCCAGAGCGATCGCAACAAGGCAGCGTAGCGCGTGATTACTGGCGGCGCGCGGTAGGGCAGGCGCCGCATGAGCACACCCGCGAGCAACGCATTGATTAGCGCGCTCGTGCCGTAGAACGCGCGCCAGCCGGCCCAAGCCGCGATGACACTGGCGAGCGGCCGCGACAGCAGGATCCCGATCATCAAGCCGCTCATCACGTTGCCCACGGCGCGGCCGCGCTGGGCCTCGGGCGCCATCGACGCGGCCATCGGCACGAGCATCTGGATCACGGTCGATGTCGCGCCCGCCAGGAATAGCGCGGCAAGGCACACCCACGCCGAACGCGCGAACATCGGCACAGCGAGGAGCAATGCGCAGCAGAACAGCGTCCGCACGATCAGGCGGCGGTTCTCGATCAGATCGACCAACGGAACGAGAAGCACGAGCCCAGTGGCGTAGCCGAGCTGCGGCAGCATCGACACGAGGCCACCGAGCGCATGGGGAAGATTCAGCGTGGCGGCAATCGGGCCGGTGAGCGGCTGCGCGGCGAACAGGTTGATGATGATGAGACCGACTGCAGTGCCGAAAAAAACCGTCATCGGCGTGGTGAGCTGGCCGGCCTGGCGCTCGTCGGCGCGTTCAGCGTGCGGCTGGCCGACGGTGCAGGATGAAAGATCTGCGGGGCGGTCCATGACGACGCTCCGGTTGAAGGACTTGTGGTCTATGCTAGAAGCTGCTTCGTTATGCGACAATTGAAACATCTTGATAATGATTATGCGAGATTGTTTTGAATACGCGTGATCTCCAGGCGTTCGTGGCCGTCGTTGAATGTGGGTCGATCGTCGGTGCGGCCGAACGGCTCCATCTAACCCAGCCCGGCCTGACGCGCCGCATCCAGAGCCTCGAAAGCACGCTGGCTCTTGCGCTGCTCGACCGTCAGGCAAAGCCGCTCAAGCCGACCGCTGCCGGGCGGGAGGTCTACCTGCTTGCGCGTAACGTGCTCGGCGCCGTCGACGAACTGCTGGCCGTCGCTTCCCCCGACAGCGAGCCGGAAGGCGAACTGCGCATCGGCGTACCGCCGTTCCTCTCCGACCTCGCGCTCGAACAGCCGCTCGACCGCCTGCGCGGCACCTACGCCAAGCTGACGCTGCGTGTGACGGCGGGCTGGTCGCCGCGTCTGCTGCAATCGGTCGAACTGGCGCAGGTCGATGCCGCTGTCGTGTTGATGCCCGGTGATATCGCGCTGCCCGAGGCGTTGGTTAGTACGCGGCTCGCTTTCATGCCGACTGCCGTCGTCGCGGCGCGTTCGCTTGGGCTGCCGAAAGCGCCCGTCACGCTGCAATACCTCGCGCAGCATCCGTGGGTGCTCAACCAGGACGGCTGCGGCATGCGCTCGGCGCTGTCGCGCGCGCTCGCGCGGGCGGGGTTGCCGTTCAACGTCGCCGTCGAGGCGTTCGGCTCCGACTTGCAGCTATCGCTTGTCGCGCGGCAGCTCGGAATCGGGATCGTCTCGCCGGAAGTGCTTGCGCGCAGCCCGTTTCGCGACGTGTTGCAGGTGATCGATGTCACGGATTTCGAATCAGGCGTCGAGGTCTGGCTCGTCCACCACCCGCTACCGGGACGGCTCGTGCGGCCGATCGCACTCTTGCGCGATTCGCTGGCCGAGGTGCTGCGTGCTCATGGGATGGCTGCGGCGCATTCCTTTGAGCGCGTCGATGGCGCGGCTGTCAGCAGGCGATCCGGGAAGAATGGACGCGGTAGCTTGAGCCATGCTTGATAGGGGACTTCGACATGATTGGTTTTTTTGAGTGACCGGGCACCATGAACCGCTTCGTCGTTATTTTGGGCGTGCTGTGCCTGCTTGCCGGCCTCGGATGGCATTGGTTCGCGCGCATCCCGTTCGGCCGGCTGCCTGGCGACATACATATCGTTCGCGGCGGTATCGATTTCCATTTTCCGATCGTCACGTGCATCGTGATTTCGGTCGTGGTGTCAGTGCTCTTGTGGTTGTTGCGACGGTAAGTGCGCGTTGGCGCCGGTGAAACGGATGCCCCACGCCGTCTAGCTTCCTGTCGCGCGGTGTGCTGCTCACTTGGCGGCGGGCGGCGGCGCGGGCACTCGCTGAAAGTCGGCATGATTCGGCGGTTGTGCGGCGACATCGACCTGTCCGTGAATGCGTGCCTGATGGCCATCCGCGAACATGTAGTACGGGAACGGGTGGGGCGGCTCCGAAGCCGCGTCGAGCCTGGCAATCAACTCGGGCGCCAGCACGAAGTCGAGTGCGCCGAGCGATTGTTCGAGCTGCGCCGCCTTCGTCGCGCCGACGACGATGCTCGCAACCCCCCGTTTCTGATACAGCCAGTTCAGGGCGACCTGAGCCATCGGCCGATTCGCAGCGTGCGCGACTGCCTCCAGCTCGGCGACGATCGAAAAGTTGCGCGCGGATAGCTTGTCGAATCCGGGCGGCGGCGCGGTACCTAGCGTCTGCAGGCGACCGCTGCCCGTTACAGCGGTCTGATTTTGGGCGTCTTGCGACGGACGGTATTTGCCCGACAGCACGCCCATGCCAAGCGGGCTCCACGCCACGAGCCCCATGCCGAGGTGTGTGGCGAGGTCGGCGAACTCGTGTTCCGCGTTGCGTTCTATCATCGAGTATTCCAACTGCATTGCCGCGACCGGTTCGAAGCCGCGCCAGTCCGCGAGCGTCTGCGCCCGACCGGCATACCAGGCTGGCACGTCCGAGAGGCCGACGTAACGGATCTTGCCAGCGCTGACGGCGTCGTCCATGGCGCGCATCACTTCGTCGGCGGGCGTCATGCGGTCCCACGTGTGCAGGTAATAGAGATCGATGTAGTCTGTGCCGAGCCGCCTGAGCGAGCCTTCGAGTGCCCGAAGCAGGTTCTTCCGATGGTTGCCGCCCGCATTCGGGTTGCCGGGCTGCGCGTTGTACGAGTACTTCGTCGCGATCACGAGCCGCTCGCGCATCGCGCGCGCCGCTGTGAAGCGGCCGACCCATTGCTCGCTCGTGCCTTCCGTGTAGAGATCAGCCGTATCGATGAAGTTGCCGCCTGCGTCGACGTATAGATCGAAGAGCCGCTGCGCCGTTGCTTCGTCGGCGCCCCAGCCCCATTCAGTGCCGAACGTCATCGTGCCGAGCGACATCGGGCTCACGCGCAGGCCGGAACGACCGAGCAGGGTGTAGCGATCGAGCGACATGACTGTCTCCTCTGGGGCCAGGTAAGCGACCCATTATTGTGCGCGCCTTTCTTGTGCCGGTGTTGACCGCGGCACGGTAGCAGCCACTGTCCAACTTTCATTTGCCCGCAGCAAACGGGCTCACATCCGCACAGATGAGCAATCCAGCCAGCTTCGTGGGCTGGGACTTCAGCCGGAACGGCCCGTGGGTGATGCCGCGCGGGGCCACGCAACCGGTTCTGCGCCGGCAAGTCACCGCGCAATGAATGGTGTGCCCCGGGGCACCCTCTCTTTGCATAGGTTTGCTGGGCCGCGCTTTCTGTTTCCTCGCGCGACGCCACGTGGCGACTTCGTGCTGGGTTCGTTTTGCACGGTTACGTTGACTGGTGCACAGACATCCTGTCGAGACGAACTATATTCGTTGATCGAGCCGTCTTCGCTGGCGGGTGGCAATCCGGGTGTGTCAGAGGAGGTTGACGTGGACCAATCGTGGTTGGGTATGGCTGTGGGCCTGATCGTGCTGGTGATGGCCGCGTGTGGCGTGATTTCGCACTACCGCCGCGAACGGCGCCGTGCCGATCTGCTGCGCAACCTTGATCACCACGACTGGTGTCGCTGGAGCCGGTCGCGACACTGAGCGTCGTTGCGACTGCGCTCACAGGGCGGTGCGCATGCCCCGGTGCGGACAGCGTCTCCCAGCAAAGCCATCAGCGACCGTGCGTTACGCTGGTCTTGGTCTTCCCAGCGTTTGAAGGATGACGATTGCCGAGAAGCTCGACCAGCCGTGTCTCGCATTCGGAAAACGAGTACCCGCGCCGCTGCGAGACCATGAACGTGAGGGGGCGCATGTGCCATGCGCGCCGTTGGAGTTCGACAAGTGTTCCCTTCACGAGGTCTTCCTCGACCAGATGGCGCGGCATGTGCCCCCAGCACAAGCTTCCCCTGAGCAGATCGTGCTTTGCGCCGAGGTCATTCACCCGCCACTGGCGTTCGCTGGCGACCCCCTGTTGGGTCTTGTCCGCATCGGGCTGATTGTCGGTTACGACGAGCTGGATGTGCCGGCCAAATTCCTCCCGCGGGATCGGCCCCGCGATTGAGGCCAGCGGATGGGATGGCGCACAGACGGTCACCATTTGCGCATCACATAGATGCTGCCTTTCTATGGTGCCGGGGCTCAGCTCCGGCACGTCCGTGATCGTCACCGCCAACGCGCACATGCCTTCGCGAACCAAACGCTCGCCGTCCTGCATGGTCGTCATGCGCAGATTGATTGCAACCGTTGGAAAGTCCGCCTGCAAGGTGCGCAGGCATTCGATCAGATGCGCACGCGGAAAGTAGGTATCCACGGCGACCGAGACCTGTGGGACCCCAGCTTCAGCAATGGCAACCGCGCGCATCTTCATTTCCTCTGTGCGCGAGATCACACCGCGAGCATCAGGCAGGAGGCTGCGGCCAGCAGCCGTCAGCGTCGCTTTGCGCGTGTTGCGCTCGAACAGCACCACATCGAAGGCGCTTTCGAGCGCGTTGATCGCGTGACTGATCGCCGACTGCGCACGCCTCAGCTCGCGTGCGGCCCCGGAAAAGCTTCCCTGATCACACACGGCGACGAAGGCCCGAAGTTGATTGATCGTGACGTTGTCGAGCATGGCTATCTAAAAACTAGATGAAAAGTATGCATATTTAGTCAATTGGCTTCATGAATCAAGAGCCGCAGAATCCTGTTTGTCGTTTTCGTTTCCAAGGATGCATGACATGAAAAGACTGAATGGAAAGACCGCCGTGATCACCGGCGGCGCTACCGGTATCGGCCGCGCTGCGGCTCAGCGCTTCATCGAGGAGGGCGCGTTCGTTTTCGTCTTCGGCCGCCGGCAGCAAGCGCTCGACGCCGCTGTGGCCGCCCTCGGGCCCAATGCACGCGCGGTGAAGGGCTCGGTCTCCGATCTGGCCGACCTCGACCGGCTCTACGCGGCGGTGAAGGCCGAGCGCGGAACCCTGGACATCGTCTTCGCCAATGCCGGGACGGGAAGCCCGCTTCCGCTCGGACAGATCACCGGCCAGCACATTGACGAGACCTTCGACACCAATGTGAAGGGGACGATCTTTACGGTCCAGAAGGCGCTGCCGCTGATGGGCTCAGGCGGTTCGATCATCCTGACCGGATCGAGCGCCGGCACCACAGGAGCCCCAGGGTTCACGGCCTATAGCGCGAGCAAGGCAGCGGTTCGCAACCTCGCCCGGACTTGGGCGGAGGACCTGAAGGGCAGCGGCATCCGGGTCAACGTGCTGTCGCCCGGGGCGACGGCGACCGAACTAGCGAAGGAGGCGCTAGGCGAAGAGGGGCAGAAGGCCTACGGTGCGATGACGCCGCTCCAGCGTATGGCCGATCCGGTGGAGATCGGGGCGGTCGCCGCCTTTCTTGCGTCGTCGGACAGCAGCTTCATGACCGCCAGCGAGGTCGCCGTCGACGGTGGCTTGGCACAACTCTGAGGGGAAAAATCAGATGACACGACCTCTAAAGGGCAAAACAGCTCTCGTTACCGGGGCATCACGAGGCATTGGCCGCGCCATCGCCGAACGGCTTGCACAGGATGGTGCGACAGTCGCGCTAACCTACAACGCCAGCAAATCCAGCGCGGACGAGGCGATCGCGGCAATCGAGAAAGCGCAAGGCAGCGCGTTCGCGATCCATGCGGATCTCGTCGATCCGGCGACCGTGCCGGCCTTGTTCGAGAGACTCGACGACGAGTTCACCAAGCGGAACGGAAGCAAGGCCCTCGACATTCTGGTCAACAACGCTGGCAATTCCGGCTGGGTTGGCTTCAAGGACGCGACGCCGGAGAGTTGGGAGACCCTGATGGCGGTCTACGCCCGCGCGCCCTTCTTCATCATTCAGGCCGCTCTCGACCGTCTCGCCGATGGTGGACGCATCATCAACATTTCATCCGCGGCCGCCACCAAGCCCGTGACGGCTGCGCCCGTCTACTCGATGGCGAAAGCGGCCATCAACACCCTGACTCATACGCTGGCAATCGAGCTCGGGCCGCGTGGCATCACAGCGAACGCCGTAGCGCCTGGTTTCACGCGAACGGATGCGAACGCCGATTTTCGGGAGAATCCCGCACTCGTCAAGGCGGTCGAGGCCCAAATCGCGCTGGGCCGCTTTGGCGAGCCTTCAGAAATCGCGGCCGTGGTGGCGTTCCTGGCCTCCGATGACGGCCATTGGGTGACCGGCCAAACGATTGAAGCGAGCGGCGGTTACAAGCTCTGAGCGCGCCGGGAAACCAAGGAGAAACATATGAGCTACGCAATCATTGGCTTCGGCAAGATCGGCCACGCACTTGCCAGGGCGTTCGCGCGCAACGGCATCGAAGTATCCGTTGCGACTTCGCGCGACCCGGCAAGCTTTGCGTCCGATGCAGCAGCGGTCGGACCTACGATCATTCCCGAAACCCTGGCGGAAGCCGTCAAGGCGGACGTCATCTTTTTGGCTGTCCGTTTCGAGTCGTACGCGGAGGTCGCGAAGGTGCTACCCAACTGGAAGGGAAAGACCATCGTCGACGTGATGAACACGTTCGCCCCGCCTGCGGAACTGGACGGTCTCCCGTCCTCAGCTTTCGTCGCGAATGCGTTCACCGGAGCCAGGCTGGTGAAAGGCTTCAATCATCTGGCCGCGGCCGTCCTCGGCCAGGACCCGGCCGTACAGGGTGGCAGGAGAGTCGTGTTCCTCGCGAGCGATGATGACGGCGCCGCAGCGGAGATTGGTGCGCTTGCGGAAAAACTCGGTTTCGCGCCAATCAAACTTGGCGGGCTGTCGGAGGGTGGACTGCTTGTGCACGCGCGGGGAAATAACTGGGGACGACTGATCTTCAAGGACTTGATCACGTTCGACTGAAGACCCACGGTTTCCTTATCGCAAAACAGCCGATTAAAGCTACCAAAGCGTGTCTTGTGCCAAATGCGGAAGCCAGCGAGGGATGTCATCGCGCCCGAGCCCAACGGCACACTTTTCCTACCGCAAAAGCTCGACTATCACGACATCAGTGTCGTCTCGCGCCACCAACGTAAGCTGCGATTCGTCGCGTACGGCAACTCCATCGCGTGGCGCGAGCCGGACTTCGCCGACATCAAGGCGACCATGATCGGCAACCAGATACGCCCGGCGCGACCTCGGCAGCACGTGGTGCAGCGTCGTGCCTTCGCGTAACGTCGCGATACGCACGCGCGCGTCCGCATGGATGGGCAGCGCGCCGGCGCACACATCGTCGGGATCGCCGCTCGCCAGCGTGACGAAGCGGCCTTCGC
Organism: Paraburkholderia sp. BR14320; assembly: GCF_040948665.1. Lineage (NCBI taxonomy): Bacteria > Pseudomonadati > Pseudomonadota > Betaproteobacteria > Burkholderiales > Burkholderiaceae > Paraburkholderia > Paraburkholderia sp. BR14320. The sequence goes on along the minus strand of NZ_JBFPKG010000031.1, from coordinate 5,197 downwards.
GACATCCGCGCGAACAGATACGCGTCGCCCAACGGGGCGTGCCGCCCGGCGTGCGTGGATGCAGCCAGATCTGGAATAGCCGCGCAGGCACATCTTCTTCGTTCCGCTCGGCATGGTGGAGCGCGGTGCCCGCACTCATCGCCTGTACGGAATCGGCGACCAGTCGCGCGCGATTGCCCGCGTCGTCCTCGTACGTGATCGCGCCCGAGCGCACCCATGTCACGATCTCGACGTCGCGGTGAGCATGCAGGTCGAAGCCCGAGCGCGGCGCGAACTCATCGTCGTTCCACACGTAGAGCGCGCCGAGCGGCGCATGGCCGGTTCGTCCGCCTTGGCCGACCCGGAAATGCGCTCGCGTGTTGAGCCAGTCGCGCCTGACTGCGCTACACGCAAGGTCAAGACGATGTTCGATCATGATGTGCCTGCGCTCGAATGCCTTACGCGCCGGGCGCGGGTGCGATTTCCGAAGACCGCCTCCGCTGCGCCCTGCACGCTCGAACTACGCCTAGATTTGCTGTTGGCCGCCATCGACGAACAACTCGATGCCGTTCACGAAGCTCGCGTCGTCCGAGGCAAGGAACAGCGCGGCGCTCGCGATTTCGCCGGGCTCGCCCAGACGTCCCATCGGGATCTGCGCGGCCAGGTAATTGGCAAGACCCTCGCGCTGGGCGGCGTCGTCACCGGCCAGATCGAGCAGGCCAGGCGTGCGCGTTGCGCCCGGGCTGATCGTATTCACGCGGATCTGGCGATCCTTGAGGTCCAGAATCCAGTTGCGTGCGAAAGAGCGCACCGCAGCCTTCGAAGCCGAATACACGCTGAATGCCGCCGTGCCCGCGCTACCGGCGGTCGAACCCGTGAGAATCACCGACGCTCCCCTGGCCAGCAGCGGCAGCGCCTTTTGCACCGTGAACAGCACGCCCTTCACGTTGCGATTGAAGGTGTCGTCGAAGTGCTCTTCGGTGATGTTGCCAAACGGCAGCATCGAACCGCCACCAGCATTCGCGAACAGTACGTCGAGGCGCCCCTGTTCTTCCTTGATCTGCGCATACAGCGCGTCGAGTTCGGCAAGCCTGGTGGAGTCGACGCGGGCGCCGGTTGCCTTGCCGCCCGCGTCGCGGATGCTCTTCACGGCGGCATCGAGTTCGGCCTGACGGCGGCCCGTGAGGTAGACGTGCGCGCCTTCGGCTGCGAAGCGCTGGGCGGTGGCAAGGCCGATGCCGCTGGTTGCGCCGGTGACGAGCGCGATCTTGTTGTCGAGTTTGCGTGCCATGGTGTTGCTCCTTTGGTGTCGTTCAGTGGAGGTTGAGGTTCGGTGTTGCGTGCTGCGATGTGAGGAGAATATCGACGCCTCGCCCTTTCCGAAATAGAATTGATTGCAATCTAACGTTGCAAAAATGAAAAGATGAGGGGAAATGGCGAAGCTGCCTGATTTCGAAGGACTCGCGATGTTCGCGAAGGTCGCCGAGGAAGGATCGTTCGCGGCCGCCGCGCGCGCGATGGGGGTATCGGTCGCTACGGTCTCGCGTGGCGTCGCTCGTCTGGAAGACCGGCTGGGCGCACGGCTTTTCAACCGTACATCGCGCCAGCTGTCGCTTACCGAGTTCGGCCGGACGATCTGCGAAAAGGCCGCGGAGATCTACCGTCAGGCCGAAGAGGCAGAAAGCGCCGCGCGCGAGATGTCAGTGCAGCCGCGCGGACTGGTACGCCTGGCCGTGCCGATGTCGTTCGGGCTGCGCTGGGTCGCACCGCTGCTGCCCGGCTTCTTTCGCGCGTACCCGGAAGTGTCGATCGACTTGCATCTTTCGGATGCGTCGGTCGATCTGGTCGCCGATGGTTTCGACGCCGCTCTGCGTATCGCCGCGCTGCCGGATTCGTCGCTGGTCGCCCGGCGGCTGTGCGCGGTCACACAGTTCGTGGTCGCGTCGCCAGCGTATCTGAAGCGCGAAGGGCGGCCCGCGCATCCGCGCGAACTGGTGGAGCGGCCATGCCTCTCATACGCGTACCGGGCGCGCAGCGATGTGTGGCGCTTCACGAACGCCGCTGGCGAGGAGGAGCCGGTCATGCCGATCGGCCCGCTGCGCGTGACGAATTCCGATGCGCTGCTGCCCACGCTGCTCGACGGGCTCGCAATTGCCGAGTTGCCCGAATTCATCGCTGGCGAATATCTGGCCGATGGCCGGCTCGAAGCGATCCTCACCGACTGGTCGCTGACGAAGGGTGGTCTTTACTTTGTCACGCCGTCGGCGCGCGCGCGTCCTGCGAAGGTGGCTGCGCTGTCCGATTATTTTGCGGAGCATCTGTCCGAGCCGTCATGGCGATGGCCGAAGTAATGCGTTGGAAACAAGCCGCCTTCGAGCTCCTGGTCGACGATCGCCCAACCTTGGCGGCGCACCTGCGCGATCGGTTTTTTCAATTCTTCCTTTGGTTGCGCGGTGAATATGTTTGTCCGAGAGCACCCTCCGTCGCGCAATCGCGACCATCAAGAAGAAACAGCAGCATGCTTCGGCACCGTAAACTGAACGACCGCGCCGCGCGGCGGCGAGTCAGTCGCCCACAACTGTCCGCCATGGGCGTCGATGATCGAACGGCAGATCGAAAGACCCATCCCCAGGCCGGTCGCCTTCGTGGTGTAGAACGCGGTGAATGCCGGTTCGGTACCGTTCGGGCCGAAGCCCGGCCCTGAGTCGCGCACGGTCACGAGCACGCAGCCTCCTTCGTCTTCCGCTGTGCTGAGACACACCTGTCGTACTCCATCGATGCCGCTCAGTGCCTCCAGCGCATTGATGATCAGATTGAGCAGTACCTGCTGCATTTCCACCCGATCGCCTTCAATAAGCGGCAAAGCTTCCGCGAGTTGCATCTCCAGCCGGGCGCCGCTCTTTTTCGCTTCGCCCTGGACCAGTTCGGCAATCTCGCGGATAGCCTCGTTGAGGTCCACCGGTTCCCTTCTCCGTGGCGCCTTCCTGACCAGTTGCCGGATTCGGTCGAGCACGTCAGCGGCGCGATTCGCGCCGCTGACGATACTGCCGAGCGCACGGCTGGCCTCGTCGACGTTGGCGGGCTCGCGGTCGAGCCACCGCAACGCGGCCCGAGCGTCGATCACCGTCGAAGCGATGGGCTGACTGAGTTCATGAGCAATCGACGCGGCGAGCTGCCCCATGGTCGCGACGCGATTCGCATGCGCCAGTTCGGCCTGCACGTCGCGATAGCGCTCTTCGCTGTCACGGATTTTCTTTTCCGCCTGCTTCTGCTCGGTCAGATCGAGAATGTAAGCCACGCCCTGGCTCGGCTGATCTTCGAATGCCGCGCCGCCGATCAGGACAGGTATCCGGCTGCCGTCTTTCCTGAAGAACTCCTTTTCGCTGGCTTGCATGGCGCCGGTCGCCTCGAGCTCTTCCAACTCGCGCGGGACGCGTTCTTGCCATTCGGGAGGCATCATGTCATACCATCGAAGCCCGGCCTTCAAATCCTCACGCTCGTACTGGAGCATGTGAAGGAATGAATCGTTGGCGTCGATGAGTCGTCCATCCACGCCCCAGATGACGATCCCAATGAGATTGGCGTCGACGAGGCGTCGGATTCTTGCTTCGCGTTGCGCGACGTCGCGATATAAACGGGCATTTTCGAGCGAAATTGCAGCCTGCGAGGCCACGAGCTTCAGCACGGCGATCCGCGCGGGGCTGAACACGCGCGCGGCGAGATTGTTTTCGAGGTAGAGCACGCCCATGAGCTTGGCGCCATTCATCAGCGGCAGGCACAGAATGGAACGTGCGCGATGCTGACGGACGTAGGGATCCGTGTCGGCCATCGGGTCCGTTGCGGCGTCGTCGAGGAAAATGTTCTCGCGCGTACGCAAGACCTGGTTGAGGACCGACTCCGGCAACATTGCGCCATTGAGCGGTGTGTCGGATAGCTGCACGTGGAGCCCGTCGCCGGCGGTGGTGGCTCTCGCGGCGATCCGCAGGTCGCCCGCATCCGACAGGATCAGCAGGCCCCGTTCGGCGCCCGCCTGTTCGATGGCCGTGCGCATGACCATCCCGATCAGCTTCTCAAGGTGGATCTCGCCTGACGCCGCCTGCGACACCTTGATCACGGTTGCCAGCTCGAGGTGCTCGATGGGCGCTGCCATCGTATTGGTTGGTCCGGGCACCGTCTCTTCGGTCCTCAGATACGGATACTGTTCCTCGAGTTGACGCACCTTGCCGATGGCGCCCCAACGCAGATAGCCATAGCGGGCGTCCTGCATATAGGTACGCGCAATTCTTCGGAGACCGCGAGCCGCATAAAAGCGGGACGCGAGTTCGCTGGCCAGCGCCTCGACGTGGACGAATCCGCTATCCTGCGCCGAATCGATGGCCTGCTCGTAGAGCATCTCGGCCTCGACCACTCGGCCTTCGATGCGCGCGATCTCGGCGCCGACCAGTGCGGTATGACTTGCGAAGTTCTCTGCGCAGAGATCCGTCCAGATGCGCAGCTGGTTGTGGCGGGCAATCAGCGCTTCGAGGTGCTCCTGGGGGTCGCCGGCGGCGACGGAGTCGCACAGCGCAGCCCGCGCCAGCGCCGCATAGAAGTGATATTCGGCCTCGTCGAGGAACGAGTGCGAGGTCCACAGAAGCCGCTGCGCCTCTGACGCGGCGGCCATGGCCGCCTCGTGGTCGCCGGCGAGATAGCGCACCTGGAGTTTCCGGATCCAGTACCAGCATGCAGCGGCCGACAGGGACGGCTTTGCCCGATATTGCTGTTCGGTGCGAGCTTCGTTGAACTGCGCGTCGTCGAGGCAGCCGAATACCGGCGTCAAGCCGCGCAGCGTCCGGATGACCGCAAGCTGGTCTTCGATAAAGTGAATCGCCAGCGCGAATTGCAATTTTGTGGCATACGCCAGGCCGGTTTCACCCTCTCGTTGCACCTCAACCAGTGGCTCGCCGATGAAAAGCAGGTTCGAGACCAAGTGGCTGGACGCGAACGCGCCGAATGGAAGATCGCCGGTGCGGTCCAAAGCGTCGAAAATTTGGCGAAAGTGGTCACCGCAACTTTGCCGCGCAGGTTGCACCCAGCGGGCGACATAAACAAAGAACGCGAGATGCGTGCGGGCTTCGAAGCGTACGAGGCCGCGTCGTTCGACGAGCTTGCAGCCGAGCCGGCCGAATTCGAATCCGGGCTGGTAGTCGCCGAAAAGCCGTCCGGCGAACCAGGGGAA
>NZ_JBFPKG010000319.1:0-302 GCF_040948665.1 Paraburkholderia sp. BR14320 | reverse complement strand
ATCAAGCGCTGTATCGGCGCGCGACTGCTGACGCGCAACATCGAATCGCAGCAGCGCGAGGGCGTGATTATCGCGAACCTCGTGAATCTGTGGAACAGCTTCGGCAAGGCCGTTTGCGTCAAAAAGCTCTAGTTGCGTCCGCAACCAACTGCGGGCCTACCCTGCTGAACAAAGCCAGTTCGAGGTACGCATCGCTGTAAGTCTGGGACTGGCCCGACACGCCCTGCTGGTAGGGCGTGTCGTTGATGAACAGCGCCTTCAGGTCGCCGTCGGGGCAGTACAGGCAGAGCTGTCCGCGCCGC
>NZ_JBFPKG010000318.1:0-304 GCF_040948665.1 Paraburkholderia sp. BR14320 | reverse complement strand
GCAGCGCGAGGGCGTGATTATCGCGAACCTCGTGAATCTGTGGAACAGCTTCGGCAAGGCCGTTTGCGTCAAAAAGCTCTAGTTGCGTCCGCAACCAACTGCGGGCCTACCCTGCTGAACAAAGCCGTCCGTATGGATCAACGTATTCCGTATACGGGTTGCGAGTTCCGCTCGCTCGATCCCATGCATTGCCACTGCTTCTTAGTCCGCGAATAATGGTCTCGGCGGCCTCAGGGCCAGCCGCTCGCTTAACTCTCATTTTTGTAAATCGATCCATTCGCGAGTTATCGGCCGGGTTTTGAGC
>NZ_JBFPKG010000317.1:0-304 GCF_040948665.1 Paraburkholderia sp. BR14320 | reverse complement strand
GCCGTTGAAATGGCGACGCTCGAATGGGTGGACTGGTTCAACAATCGTCGGCTCTTCGGCCCCATCGGCAATATTCCACCTGCCGAGGCAGAAGCCGCTTACTATGCAAATCTCGCTGAGTCTGTCATTGTGGCATGACGCAAGCAAAACGGTCTCCGGAAAACCCGGGGCGGCTCAGGCTACACCGGCGAAGAGCCTGCACAGGCCGCGCGCGATGAAGGCATCGAGCTTCACGTAGTCAGGTTGCCGGAGGCAAAAAAAGGCTTTGTACTGTTGCCGCGTCGTTGGGTGGTGGAGCGCAGTT
>NZ_JBFPKG010000316.1:0-309 GCF_040948665.1 Paraburkholderia sp. BR14320 | reverse complement strand
AGTACGATCGCGGCCGTGACCAGATTCAGCCCGCTGGCGCGATAGCGCTGAGCCTCGAAGCTGCGATCGCGGATTTCCCCGAGGCGGTAGAAGAACACCGAGCGCGCAAGCGCATTGCGGGCCTCGCCCTTGTTCAAGCCGGCATGAACGCGACGGCGCAGCTCGACGTTTTGCGGCCAGTCGAGAATGAACAGCGTGCGCTCGATGCGACCGATTTCGCGCAGTGCGACGGCGAGGCCGTTCTGTCTTGGATAGCTGCCAAGCTCGCGCAGCATCAGCGAAGATCAGCGAAGCCGTGACGGTGCCCTG
>NZ_JBFPKG010000315.1:0-312 GCF_040948665.1 Paraburkholderia sp. BR14320 | reverse complement strand
GCGGCTTCTCGATGGCGAAACGTGCAAGCGGCTGCTCGCGCGTCGTGCCGTGCTCGCGCGTGCCGGCCTGCTGCATCACCCAGTCGCGCAATTGACGGTTGGCGTCGGCGAGATCGCGGAATTCGCGTAGCGGCAAGAAGGATCGTTTGATGTATTTGACTCCGGCCTCAACGACGCCCTTCTTCGCAGGATCGTGTGGAGGGCATGCATCGATCCGGAAGCCGTACCCCTCGGCCAGCGCGGCGTACGAGCGCTGTACCTCGGGATCGTACATACACGCCTTTGTAATCGCGCATTTGGCGTTGTCGATGA
>NZ_JBFPKG010000314.1:0-313 GCF_040948665.1 Paraburkholderia sp. BR14320 | reverse complement strand
CCGCGACCACCGGCTTCTGGCGGCGTACCGTCCAGTTCCTTCAACTTCGCGCGTTCGGCCAGCGAACCCTATCGGGAGTGGATCGAACAGCAGGTGCGTCTGAAGCGCAACGCCCAGGCGATCTACCGGGACCTGGTCGACCAGCATGGCTTCACGGCCAGCTACGAGAGCGTCAAACGCTTCGTGCGTGTTAGCGCCGATGTAAAACTGACCCACCCGCCGAAGTAAACCTGACCCACCTGGGAGAGGATGGCGGCTTTTTGCCGCCGATGCTGACTCAGGAGCAAGCAGTGGAAATCAAGGTATTGGCAAG
>NZ_JBFPKG010000313.1:0-313 GCF_040948665.1 Paraburkholderia sp. BR14320 | reverse complement strand
AAATCATCAGCACGACAACGATCAGCCTGGAAGCCGCGCAAGCACTGCTGGCCGAGGCGCGCCGCGCCTGCGCCGCGCGCGGATTCGCCGCGACAATCGCCATTACGGACGCGGGAGGTCACCTGCGCGCTTTCGAGCGCGCGGATACCGCCCCGTTCCTCACCGTTGGCGTCGCCATTGACAAGGCATGGACCGCCGCATCGTTCGGCATGGCCACGCACCAATGGAATCAGTACATGGCCGAGCCCGCCGTTGCCCCGCTGGCACACCATCCGCGGCTGACGCCGGTCGGCGGTGGCGTACCGATCTTCCA
>NZ_JBFPKG010000312.1:0-314 GCF_040948665.1 Paraburkholderia sp. BR14320 | reverse complement strand
AGCTGCTGGTGAGCGAGCGCATGCAGCAGTTCCTCGCGAAGACGAGCGACTACGACATCGTGCTGATCGACACACCGCCCGTGCTGGCCGTATCCGACGCGACCGCGCTCGCGGATAGCTGCGGCACCGTGTTGCTGGTGACGCGCTTCGAGACGACTTCCATCGCGCAGGTGCTGGAGGCGACCGCACAACTCAAGCAGGCGAATGCCCGGGTGAAGGGTGTGATCTTCAACGGGATCGATACGGACGTCTATCGTTACAGTCTGGGCGCGCGCGCCGGCCTCTATCGCAATGCTTCCTATCTCGACGCATTG
>NZ_JBFPKG010000311.1:0-315 GCF_040948665.1 Paraburkholderia sp. BR14320 | reverse complement strand
GGCCGAGATGGAAATCATCCAGTCGAGAATGGTGGTCGGCAAAGCCGTCGACGATCTGCACCTCGATATCAGCGCCAGGCCGAAGCGCTTTCCGTTGATCGGCGAGTGGCTGGGGCGGCAGGCCAAAGACCTTTCCTCGCCAGGTCTCTTCGGATTTGGCGGATATGCGTGGGGCAACGAATCGGTCCGGGTGTCCAGCTTCAACGTTCCGGAAGCATTCGAAGGCGAGAAGTTCGTGCTGACCGTTCTGGAGGACGGGCGCTACCGGCTGGAGCAGTCGGATCTGAGCGAGCCGATCGAGGGCCGCGTGGGCGC
>NZ_JBFPKG010000310.1:0-315 GCF_040948665.1 Paraburkholderia sp. BR14320 | reverse complement strand
TTGCACGCCGCGGTCGCTGTGATGGATCAGCCCGTCCTGCTGCGCCGGCTGTCGCTCGTACAAGGCCTGTTCCAGTGCGTCCAGAACGAAGTCCGTGCGCGCCGAGCTCGACACACGCCAGCCGACAATGCGTCGGGCGAACACGTCTATGATGAACGCGACATAGACGAAGCCCTGCCAGCTCGATACATAGGTAAAATCTGACACCCATAGCGCATTGGGCCGCTCGGCCGTGAATTGCCGGTTCACGAGATCCTTCGGGCACGGCGTCGAACCATCGCTCACTGTGGTGCGGACCGTCTTGCCCCGCACCAC
>NZ_JBFPKG010000030.1:0-94046 GCF_040948665.1 Paraburkholderia sp. BR14320 | reverse complement strand
CCGCCATGCGGCAGTTCGCGATCCTCTACGAGGATCGCTTCACACGACCCAACAGCTAGAATGAAATTGATCGCCTGCCACGCCTGAAATGTTCAGACGCCTTGCACACAAAAATTCAGACACTCCCCTAATAGACCGATAAGAAGGCAAGGAAAGGCCAACACCGCAAAGAACAACGACAAAAAAACAAGCAAAAACTAGAAACAGCCAGAAATAGCCAGAAATAGCCCTTCTTTTCGACCCATAGCGCCGCAGGCAAATCAACAACAATCACCCTAACCCTTACTACGCCAGCACCAGGCTGGCAAACCAAATGGCAACCACGACCGCCCCGCAACAAGCCGCGCCCGCCTCGCCGGGCCCCATGAAGCGCATCATCCTGATCGTCCTCATTGCGCTGATCGCCGCGGGCGCTGCCGGTGCCGGCATGTGGTTCTTCATGTCGAAGCGCGCACCCGTCGCCGTTTCGGCCGAAGCCGCGCCGGCGCTGTCCGCCGCGCCGCTGTTCTTCCCGCTCGAATCGATGACCGTCAACCTGCAATCGGACGACGGCCAGCAACACTTCCTGCGCATCGGCCTCACGCTGAAGCTCGGCGACGCCGGCACCCAGCAGGCGCTCACCGATCACATGCCGGAAGTGCGCAGCCGCATCCTGCTCGCGCTGTCGAACAAGCACCCCGAAGAACTCGCGCCGCTCGAAGGCAAGCGCGCGCTCGCCGAAGAGCTAAAGACGCTGATCACCGAGCCGACCGAGCGGGGCGCCGCACCGATCCGCGTGCAGGACGTGCTGTTCACCGAGTTCGTCGTGCAGTGACGTGACCTTGTCCAGCGCTGCCATCATCAATCGCCAAGGGACGCACGAGGAAAAGCAATGAGCCACGAAGAGTTCATGTCCCAGGAAGAGGTCGATGCCCTTCTGAAGGGCGTCACCGGCGAATCCGACACGGAATCCGAGCAAAACGATCGCACGGGCGTACGCCCGTACAACATCGCGACGCAGGAACGCATCGTCCGTGGCCGGATGCCGGGCCTCGAAATCATCAACGACCGCTTCGCGCGCCTGTTGCGCGTCGGCATTTTCAACTTCATGCGGCGCTCGGCGGAAATCTCCGTCGGCCCGGTGAAGGTGCAGAAGTACAGCGAATTCACGCGCAATCTGCCGATCCCGACCAACCTGAACCTGGTCCACGTGAAGCCGCTGCGCGGCACGTCGCTGTTCGTGTTCGATCCGAACCTCGTGTTCTTCGTGGTCGATAACCTGTTCGGCGGCGACGGGCGTTTTCATACGCGCGTCGAAGGACGCGATTTCACGCAGACCGAGCAGCGCATCATCACGAAGCTGCTCAATCTGACGTTCGAGCACTACACCGCGTCATGGAAGAGCGTGCGCCCGCTGCAGTTCGAATACGTGCGCTCGGAAATGCACACCCAGTTCGCCAACGTCGCGACGCCGAACGAAATCGTCATCGTCACGCAATTTTCGATCGAGTTCGGCTCGACGGGCGGCACGCTGCACATCTGCATGCCCTACTCGATGATCGAGCCGATCCGCGACGTGCTGTCCTCGCCGATCCAGGGCGAAGCGATGGACGTCGACCGCCGCTGGGTGCGCGTGCTGTCGCAGCAGGTGCAGGCTGCCGAAGTGCAGCTGACCGCCGACCTCGCACAGGTGCCGGTCACGTTCGAACAGATCCTGAACATGCGCAAAGGCGATGTTCTGCCGATCAACATCCCCGAGCACATCACTGCGAAAGTCGACGGCGTGCCGGTGATGGAATGCGGCTACGGAATTTTCAATGGTCAGTACGCGTTGCGGGTCCAGAAGATGATCAGCGCAGCCGACACGATGAAGGAAGGTGGATATGAGTGACCTGAACGCAAAGCCCGAGAGCGATCTCGAGGCCGCCGAGCAACTCGCCGCCGGCGCGCTGTCCGCCGCGGAAGACGACGCGGCGATGGACGACTGGGCCAGCGCGCTCGCCGAGCAGAACGGCAACGCCGAGGTCAACCCGGCCGCGGCCGGTGTGTTCCAGCCGCTGTCGAAGGTCGAGCCGACCACGACGCACAACGATATCGACATGATCCTGGACATCCCCGTCCAGATGACGGTCGAGCTCGGCCGCACCAAGATCGCGATCCGCAATCTGCTGCAGCTTGCGCAGGGCTCGGTCGTCGAGCTCGACGGCATGGCCGGCGAGCCGATGGACGTGCTCGTCAACGGCTGTCTGATCGCGCAGGGCGAAGTGGTGGTCGTCAACGACAAGTTCGGTATCCGGCTGACCGACATCATCACGCCGTCCGAACGCATCCGGAAACTCAATCGATGAAACGTTTGGCAGGTCGCGGCGTGTTGCTCGCGGCGCTCATCGCGTCCAGCGTCGCGCACGCCGCCGACATGAACGCGGTCAACAACGCCGCGAAGATCGCCTCGGGTGTCGGCACGGGTAGCGCGGTGCCGGCGCTCGGCGTCGGCGCGGTGCTGCAAACCTTCGTCGGACTCGCGGTCGTGATCGGCCTCGTGTTCGGCTGCGCATGGCTCGCGCGACGCTTCGGCCTGCAACCGGGCCAGCGCGGCGGCCTCGTGAAGACGGTCGGCGGCGCTTCGCTCGGCGGCAAGGAGCGCGTCGCGGTCGTCGAGATCGGCGATACGTGGCTCGTGCTCGGCGCCGCGCCCGGCAACGTGCGGCTGCTGCATACGATGCCGGCGGGTTCCGTCGCAGCCGATACGGTTGTCCCTTCGGCCGCACCGCTTTCCGGCACCTTTGGTCAACGCTTTCGCGACGCCATGAAGGGCGAAGTGGGCAAACGTTTCAACGCGCACCGCGGCGGGGATCGGTAATGCAGGTCAGTTTCAGGCAGTCAGGTTGTTTCTTCACGCTAATGCGCGGTGCGGCGCGCGCGCTCCCCGCAGCGCTTCGACTCGCGCTGCCGGCACTGCTGGTCGCGCTGCCGACGCTGTCGTTCGCGCAAACCGCCGGCCTGCCGGCCTTCACGACGAGCCCCGGCCCGAACGGCGGCACGACCTACTCGCTGAGCGTGCAGACGATGCTGCTGCTCACGATGCTGTCGTTCCTGCCCGCGATGGTGCTGATGATGACGAGCTTCACGCGCATCGTGATCGTGTTGTCGCTGCTGCGCCAGGCGCTCGGCACGACCACGACTCCGCCGAACCAGGTGCTCGTCGGTCTTGCGCTGTTTCTGACGTTTTTCGTGATGTCGCCGGTGCTCGATAAGGCCTATAACGAAGGCTACAAGCCGTTTTCGGAAGGCACGCTGCCGATGGACCAGGCGGTCTCGCGCGGCGTCGCGCCGTTCAAGACCTTCATGCTGCGTCAGACCCGCGAAAGCGACCTCGCTCTGTTCGCGCGCATCTCGCACGCGGCGCCGATGCAGGGGCCCGAAGACGTGCCGCTGTCGCTGCTGGTGCCGTCGTTCGTGACGAGCGAGTTGAAAACCGGCTTCACGATCGGCTTCACGATCTTCATTCCGTTCCTGATCATCGACATGGTGGTCGCGAGCGTGCTGATGTCGATGGGTATGATGATGGTGTCGCCGGCGACGATTTCGCTGCCGTTCAAGCTGATGCTGTTCGTGCTCGTCGACGGCTGGCAGTTGCTGCTCGGCTCGCTCGCGCAGAGCTTCGTCTGATTATTTTCGACTCCTCGTTCTTGAGGTACCCACGATGACACCCGAAGCAGTCATGACGCTGGCCCACCACGCCATGTACATCGGCCTCATGATGGCCGCCCCGCTGCTGCTCGTCGCGCTCGTCGTCGGTCTGGTCGTGAGCCTGTTTCAGGCGGCCACGCAGATCAACGAGAGCACGCTGTCGTTCATCCCGAAGCTGCTCGCGATCGCGGCCACGCTGGTGATCGTCGGTCCGTGGATGCTGACCACGATGCTCGACTATCTGCGCCACACGCTCACCAGCATTCCGACGCTCGTCAACTGAGCGCCGCTCGCACGTCCGCCCTCCCCGCTCCATGTTCACGGTCACCTACGCGCAACTGAACGTCTGGCTGACCGCGTTCCTGTGGCCGTTCGCGCGCATCGCCGCGCTGATCGCGACCGCGCCGGTGTTCGGCAATACGTCGCTGCCTTCGCGCGTGAAAATCGGCCTCGCCGCGTTCACGACGATCATCGTCGCGCCGACGATCGGCGCGCTGCCGCAGGTCACCGTGTTTTCGGCGGACGGCGTGTGGATTCTCGCCAACCAGTTCCTGATCGGCGTCGCGCTCGGCGTGACGATGCAGATCGTGTTCCAGGCGATCGACGCAACCGGCTACTTCATCGGCCTCGGCATGGGTCTCGGCTTCGCGACCTTCTTCGACCAGCAGGCGACCGGCTCGGGCGTCGTGATCTCGCGCTATATGACGACGATCGCGACGCTGGCGTTTCTCGCCGTCGATGGTCATCTGCAGATGATCGCCGCCCTCGTCACGACGTTCCAGTCGGTGCCGGTGTCGGCCAACCTGCTCGCGCCGCACGGCTGGCAGACGCTGGCGAACTGGGGCAGCTCGATCTTTTCGGCGGGGCTGCTGCTGTCGCTGCCGGTCGTCGTCGCGCTGCTGATCGCCAACCTGGCGCTCGGCATTCTCAATCGCGCGGCGCCGCAGATCGGCGTTTTCCAGATCGGCTTTTCGCTGACGATGCTGGTCGGTCTGCTGCTCGTGCAACTGATGCTGCCGAACATGATCCCGTTCTTCGTGCGGCTGTCCGATAGCGGCATCGATGAGATGGGACGGGTCGCGGCGGCGCTGAAATAACCCGGAAAATCCCGGACATAAAAAAACCGGCTCGAGTTCATCGCGCCGGTTTTTTTATTGCGCCGCCGAGCGGCATCAGTTGTTGATGTACTGGAACAGCGACATGTTCTGGATTTGCACGAACGCTTGCTGCGAAGCCTGCAAGGCTGCCTGCTGCATCGTGTACTTGCTGATCGTCGAGACCATGTCGGTCTGCGTCAGGTCCGCGAGATTGCTTTGCGTTTGCAGCGAGTTGGTCTGCGTGACCGTTTGCAGCGCCTTGACTTCCTGCTCGCGGCCGCCCACCGATGCCTGCACCGCGGTGATGTTGTCCAGCGTGTTGCCGAGCTGCGACAGGCCCGTGTTCAACGCGTTCTGCAGCGTCGCCGCGGCCGCGGGGTTGCCGTTCACCGGCTGCTGGAGCGCGGTGATCATCGCGTTCAGGTTCGCGAATACGTTGGTGCCCGCCTGGTTGGCCGGCTGCACGGTGAATGTGTCGTTGGCGGCCGGTGTGCCTGTGATCTGGACCTTTTGGCCGGCGATCGTGATGTCCGAGCCTGACGTGTATGGCTGGGCCGTAGCAACCGGGGCGTTGGTGGTCGTGTCGGTGATCGTGTACGTGAGCGAGCTGCCGCTGCCGCTGAACTGGATCTGGTAGGCGTCCGCATTCCCCGCGTTGGTCGGATCGTTGACCGACACCGCGCCGATCACGCCGCTGCCCGTATTGGCCGAATTGCCCGAGGCAATCGACTGCGCGTTGGTCGCGCCGACGCTCATGAACACCGCCAGCCCATTGTCGCCGGTCGCGACGGCGTTGCTATCGGTGACCTGCACCGTGCGCGAGCCGGTGTCGCCCGTATAGGTGACGTTGCCGGCCGCATCGGTCGTGAAGGCCTGGGTCGAATTCTGGAAGCCGGCGAACAGCGCATTGCCGGAGCCGTCGGTCGCATTCGCGTAGGTGAGGAGCTGGTCGCGCAGCGTGGTCAGCTGCGCGGCGATCGCCGTGCGGTCGGCGTCGTTCAAAGCGCCGTTGCCGGCGCGCAGGCCCAGCGTGTTCGCGCTTTGCAACGTCGTGATGACGGTGGACAGCGTCGAGTCCTCGGCCTGCAACGACGTGAGCGCCGCGGTCTGGTTCGTCGTGTACTGCGACAGCGCGGCCGCCGTCGAGCTGAGCTGCACGGCCTGCGCCGCGCCGAGCGGATTGTCGGCGGGCGTGGTGAGGCTCTGGCCGCTCGAAATTTCCTGATAGATCTGCGACAACTGAGCCTGCTGATTGCTCATGTTCGCGACGTTCATGCTGAAGTACTGCTGGGAAGAAATTCGCATGGTTCAACGCCTTACGAGAAGATGCCAAGCAAAGTCTGGAACAGCGTCTGCGCCGTCTGGATGACCTTGCTGTTAGCCTGATAGAGCTGCTGGTATTGAAGCAGGTTAGCCGCTTCCTCATTGATATTGACGCCCGACACCGACTGCTGCGCCGACGTGATCTGCGTGACGAGCGAGGTTTGCGTCGTCGCCATCGCCTGGATCTGCGTGGCCTGGTTGCCGATGTTGTTGACGTAGCTCGCGTACGCGCTCGTGAGGGTCGCGGTGCCGCCCGCGAGCACCTGCGCCTTCGTCAGGTTCGACAACAGTTGCGCGTTGCGGCCGTCGTTGGTCGCGCCGGTGTTCGGTCCGATCGTGAACGAGTCGCCGTTGGCTGGCGTGCCGCTGATCGTGACCGTCACGTTGTTCATCACGCCCGCGTTCGTCGAGTTGGTCGGGTTGGTGATGGTCAGCGTCGCGCCCGAATTCGGCGAGTACGGCACTGCGTCCGCTGCCGTGTTGATCGTGTACGACGTGGACGGCGAGCCGGCGACCGTCACCACCGAGCCGATCGGGAAACCGGTGAGGCCGGTGCCCGCGGTGTAGATGATCTTCGACGCGCTGGTCGGCGCGCTATAGCCGGCCGAAACCGTACCTTGCGTGATCGTCGCGCTGCCGGTGTTCGACGTCGACGCCGACGCGAGCACCGGCGCCGCGGCCGCGATCGCCGAGCCCGCCGTGGTGGTCAGCGCGAAGCCGTTCAGCGCGCCGCGGGTCGGCTCGACAGTGAACGAGTCGCCGGCGTTCATCGTGCCGCTCGCGACCGAGAACTGCAGGCCGCCGATCGGGTTGGTCAGGGCCGCCGCCGAACCGACGATGCTGCCCGTCTGGTTGTCGGTCAGCGTGTAGGCGCTGCCGTTGTACGACAGCGTGTAGTCGCCCGTGGTCGGCTGGCTCGCGTTGGCGAACGAGACGCCGAGCGTCGCGGTGCCGCTGTTCTGCGAGTTCGCGTACACGGTCGGCGAGCCGACGGTGAACAGCGCGCCGCCCGGGGTGCCGTTCAGCGTCAGGCCGAGTTCGTTCTGCGCATTGACCTGCGCGGCGAAGCTGGTCGCGATCGCACCGAGTTGCGCCTCGGCCGGATCGAGCGTTTGCGATCGGAATTGCACCAGGCCGCCCAGCGTGCCGCCGGACACGCTGCTGTCGGACAGCGTCTGCGGAGTCGGGGTCGGCTTCGCGCCAACCTGGCCGAGATACTGGACCGACAGTTCGGTCGGATCGGCCGACGAAGTCGCCGTGCCGAGGTTGAAGCTGTTGCCGGCCAGCACGAGCGGCTGTCCGTTGGACATGAACAGGCTATAGCTGCCGTTGTCCTGCACGACCGACACGCCGATCAGCTGCGACAGGTTCGACACCGCCAGGTCGCGTTGGTCGAGCAGCTGGTTCGGCGGTTGGCCCTGGCTGCTCGCCTGCGTGATCTGCGTATTCAGCGACGCGATCTGCGCCGTGAAGGTGTTGATCTTCGTGACCGCGTCGCTCATCTGCGTGTTGACGCTCGCGCGCAACTGGTCGTATTGCTGGCCAGCCGCGTTGATCTGATTCGCGAGCGTCTGCGCGTCGCTGATCGCGGTTTGTCGCGTCGCCACGCTCGACGCGTCGTTGGCGACGTTCTGCAGCCCCGTGAAGTAACCGCTGATCGCGCTCGCAATCCCCCCAGTCGGACTGCCGACGAGGTTGTTGAGCTGGCTGATCATCGTGTTGTACGTGCTGAGCGAGCTGCTCCACGACTGCGCGTTGTTGAGCTCGGTCGTCAGGTACTGGCTATACGCGCGCGTTATGGTGTCGGTGGAGACGCCCATCGGCATGTAGCCGGAGCCCGTATAGTTGCCGCCCACCTCCGAATACACCGGAGTTTCCATCGTATAGCCGGGCGTCGACGCATTGCTGATGTTCTCACCAGTCGTCGTCAAACCCCATTGGGCCGCGTTGAGTCCGCTAAGGCCGATATTCAACAGATTGCTGGACATGCGTCATCCTGAAGGGCGGCATCGCAGACATGCCACCGTGTTAGTGGAACATCCTCTTTAACGGCCCGTGGTGCGAAAAATTGAGGGCCATTCCACCTCGTTTGCGCTCATCGCTTGGTTTCCGAGCTATTGCTTTCACTGCGTGTGCAACGTTTGCTTAGCGGGCCAAAACGTTCGCGCGGTGCCGAGCGTCTCGCGCACGGCCGCCGCGCGTTCGGCTCGCGGCTCAGCGCGCGAGCGAGCGGCGCTTCATTTCGAGCTGCGTGATCAGCCGCTGCAGCGTGTTTTCCGCGCTGCCCGGCAGCGACAGGAAACGGAAGCCGAGCTGATAGCGCTGCGTGCCGTTCGGCATCGCGAGCGAGCGATGCGACACGAGCTGCAGATCGAGCGACAGACGGCCGAGCGCGCCGAGCGTGAGCTCGCAGTCCATCAGGCGGGCGCCCATCGGCAATTCGGCAACGCGCAGGTCGGCCGTGCGCATGCCGACGCCGCCGAGCGACAGGTCGTGCACCTCGAAGCGGAACGTGTCGCCGTCGGGCAGACGGCCCGTACACATGAACGGGTCGAGAATCGGCGCGGCGACGCGGAAGTATTCGCGGCGCTGCACGTAGAACAGCACCTCGGGGAAGTCGGCCTCGAACGCCGGCATTCCTTCGAAGCGCGTCTCGCGCGGCGTCGGCGTCGCGAACTCGACGCGCACGCCGTCGGGCGATGCGTGGAACTGGCAACGCGGGGCGCTGAGCAGCCCCTTGTTCTGCTCGGGGAGCGCGCCCCAATCGAAGGTGAAGGTGCGCTCGCGCACGTCGACATCGAGCAGGCGCGTGACGAGCTGGCCGCCCGCATATTCGACCGTGAGGAAATCGCCGCGATTGACGATATTGCGCAGCTGCACGCCGATTTCCAGCGGATTGCGGCGGCCGAAATCGGAAGGGCTCTCGTCTTGCGGGACGTGCGGCTGACCGTTCGTGTCAATCAGGCCGTTCGACTGGTTCATATCCATGGGCTTGCCGGTAAGCATGTTCTTGCGGGCACGTGCCAGGGCCTAGCCATCGACTCTGAGGGTCTTCATGCAAAGCCGCAGCACACGCGTTCGACCGGACCTTGCAGCGCTGTTCCGGTATCGGGTCTAACTCGTTAGCGGCAGCATCGAGCCAAAATTTAGGGGCTTAATTTAAATATTCGCCGGCAAAGTTCGCGCAAACGTTAAAAGCGTACCCGCCCCATTTCCGGCGTTCAATCAGCCCATTTTCTGCATGATCGACAGCAGCTTTTTCGCGTAATGCGGGTCGGTCGCATAACCGGCGCGCTGCATGCCGTTCGCAAAACCGTTCACGTCGCGCGACGAATTGAGCACCTGTGCGTAACGCGGATTGTTCTTCAACAGGCGCGCGTAATCGGTCATCGCTTCCTCGTACGAGTCGTACGCGCGGAATTTCTCGACCGTGCGATGCGGCTTGCCGTTCACGTATTCGGTCGTGGCCGTCGACACGGTCTTGCCGGTCCAGTCGTTGCCCGCCTTGATGCCGAACACGTTGTGGCTGGTCGAGCCATCGGCCTTCTTGATCTCGCTCTTGCCCCAGCCCGATTCGAGCGCGGCCTGACCGATGATGAAGCGCGCCGGAATGCCGGTCGCCGCGCTCGCGGCCTGCGCCGGCGCGGCGAGCTTGTCGACGAACGCATCGATCTTCGGCGAGCTGCCGTCGCCGCGCGTCGGCGGCGTCAGCGCGCTATTGGCCGAGTAGCCGCGGCCCAGCGCGAGCTGGCCGTTGGCCTGGGCGTTGCCGTACGCGCGCGCGAGCGCGTTGAGCGCGGCGCTCCGGCCTTCGTCGCCGCCGCCGACGCCGCCGCCGAGCGCGTTGGCCATGCCGGCGAGACCACCCGCCGCGCCCGCGCCGTTCGCGCCACCCACCTGCATGCCCTGGTTGCGCATCAACTGCTTGAGCATCGCGTCGGCGACGCCGATGCCTCGCTTGGACAGCTGTTGCGCCATCTGCTGGTCCATCATCGACGTGAAGGTCGCCGTGTCGTGCGAATCGAACGGACTGTCCTGCGGCGTCGCATCGCGCATGCTCTTCAACATCATCTGCGTGAACACGGCGTCGAACTGCTGCGCGGCCATCTTCATGCCGGCTTGCGGCGAAGCCTTGGCCTGCGCGCTCAGTGCGCCGAAGCCCTGGACGTCGAGCGCAAACCGGCTGGTCAGGTCGCCGGCGGAGTTGATGCCATTGGTCGGATCGGAATTCATCTCGTGTGCTCCTTAGATGATTTCAAGCTCGGCGCGCAAGGCACCGGCTGCTTTCATGGCTTGCAGGATCGACATCAGATCCGCGGGCGTCGCGCCGAGCGCGTTGAGCGCCTTCACCACTTCGGCGAGGTTCGCTCCGGCGTTCACGAGTTTCAGCGAGCCGTTGTCCTGCTTCATCTGGATCTGCGACTGCTGCGCGACCACGGTGCGGCCGTTCGAGAACGCGCCCGGCTGGCTCACCACCGGCTGCGTATTGATCACGACCGACAGATTGCCATGCGCGACCGCGCAGCTTTGCAGCGTGACCATCCGGTTCATCACGATCGAGCCGGTGCGCGCGTTCAGGATCACCTTGGCGGCCGCCTGCCCGGGGCGCACTTCGAGGTTCTGCAATTGCGCCATGAACGAGACCTGCTGCTGCGGATCGGCCGGCGCGCGCAGCTGGATGGTGCGGCCGTCGAGCGCGGTCGCGGTGCCGCTGCCGAACGCGTTGTCGATCGCCGCGACCACGCGCTGCGTGGTGTCGTAGTCCATGTCGTTCAGGTCGAGCTGCATCATGCCCGCCTGCGACACCGCGGTCGGCACCGCGCGCTCGACGATCGCGCCGCCGGTGACGCGCCCCGCGGCCAGCTGGTTGACCTGCACCTTGCTGCCGTTCGCGCTCGCGCCCGCGCCGCCCACGGCGACGTTGCCCTGGCCGAGCGCATACACCTGGCCGTCGGCGCCCTTGAGGGGCGTGAGCAGCAGCGTGCCGCCGCGCAGGCTCTTCGCATTGCCGAGCGACGACACGGTGATGTCGATCGCTTCGCCCGGCCGCGCGAACGGCGGCAGCACCGCGGTCACCATCACGGCGGCGACGTTCTTCAACTGGATGTTCGACAGCGACGACTGCGAGTTGCTCGAGCCGGCCGCCTGGTTGTTGATCGAGATGCCGAGGTTCGCGAGCATGTTCGCGAGCGTCTGCGTCGTGAACGGCGTCTGCGTGGTCTGGTCGCCGGTGCCGTCGAGGCCGACCACGAGGCCGTAGCCGATCAGCGGGTTGTCGCGCACGCCCTGGATCTGCGCGAGGTCCTTCAGGCGCTCGGCATGCGCGGGCGTCGCGGCCGGCAGCGCCGCGCAGGCGAGCGCGACGAACATCAGTGCGCGGCCCGCGCGCGACAGCGTGTTGAAAACAGTACCCATGATCACCACGGCGCCACGTTGAGGAAGAACCGCTGCAGCCAGCCCATGGTCTCCGCTTCGTTGATGTAGCCCTTCGCGGAGTATTCGATTTTCGCGTCGGCGACCTGGGTCGAGTACACGGCATTCAGGCTCGAAATCGTGTTGGGGTTGACGACACCCGAAAAGCGCACGAACTCGTTGCCCTGATTGATCATCATCTGTTTCTCGCCGCTCACGATCAGATTGCCGTTGGCCTGCACGCCGGTCACGGTCACGGTGATCGTGCCGTTGAACGTGTTCGACGCGTTCGCGCCGCCAGTACCGGCAAAACCGTTGACGCCGCTTGCGCTCAGGTTGGTCTTGGCGAACAGTCCGCTAAGAAAGCCCGCGGTCGGCACGCTCAAGTTCGTGCTGCCATTGCGACTCGCATTCGCGCCCGAGTTCTTCGTTGCGTTGATGTTCTCGGCGATGACGATCGTGATGATGTCGCCCACGTTGCGCGGCCGCTGATCTTCGAATAGCGGACGGCCCGCGAAGCCCGGGTTGTAGATCGAGCCCGGCGCCTGTGCCTGCGGCGGCACCGGCGGCAGCGCGGTCATCGGCTGCTGGATGATCGGTTGCTTCGGCACGAGCGCGCAGCCGCCGAGCGCGGCGAGCAGCGTGAGCTGCACGAGCGCGACGGCCGTGCGCGAATGAACCGGAGTGCGAGTGGAATGCGACATCATCGTTTACCGCCTTAAATTTCCAGTCCTCAAACCGGCATCTGGCTCAAGGTCTGCAGCATCTGGTCGGAGGTCGTCACGGCCTTGCTGTTGATTTCGTACGCGCGCTGCGTCTGGATCATGTTCACCAGCTCCTGCACGACGTTCACGTTCGACGCTTCCACGTAACCCTGGTTGAGCGAGCCCGCGCCGTTCAGACCCGGTTGCGCCACGTTCGGCGCGCCCGAGGACGCGGTCTCCGCGAACAGGTTCTCGCCCTTCGAGTCGAGGCCGGCCGGGTTGATGAAGGTCGCGAGCTGCATTGTGCCGAGCTGCTGCGTATTGCTCGATCCGGCCACGGTGATCGACACCGCGCCGTCGCTGCCGATCGTCAGCGAGGTCGCGTTGGCGGGAATCGTGATCGCCGGAATCACCTGGTAGCCGCTCGCCGTGACGAGCTGACCCTGCGCGTTGGTCTGGAACGAGCCGTCGCGCGTGTAGGCAGTCTGGCCGTCGGGCATCTGCACCTGGAAGAAGCCCGCGCCGTTGATCGCGACGTCCTTCGAGTTGCCGGTCTGCTGCAGGTTGCCCTGCGTGTACAGACGCTCGGTCGCGACCTGTTGCACGCCGGTGCCGAGCTGAATGCCGGACGGCAGTTCGGTTTGCTGCGTCGAGTTCGCACCCGGCTGGCGGATGGTCTGGTACAGCAGATCCTCGAACACCGCGCGCGAGCCCTTGAAGCCGTTGGTGCTGACGTTCGCGAGGTTGTTCGAGATCACGTCCATCTGCGCCTGTTGCGCATTCATGCCGGTGGCGGCGATATAGAGTGAGCGGTTCACTTATGGTTCTCCTGGTCTCGGGGCGAGCCTCGTAGGGCACCCCGTGGCAATCCGTTAGCTGAAGCTGAGAATCTGGTTGGCGGACTGATCGTTCTTGTCGGCGTTTTGCAGCAACTGCGTCTGCATCTGGAACTGGCGCGCGTTGGTGATCATCGAGACCATCGCGCTCACCGGATTCACGTTGCTGCCTTCGAGCGACGCCGGCGCGAGCGTCACGGTCGGATCGGCGTCGGCGGGGTTGCCGTCGGCGGTGCGAAACAGACCGTCATCGCCGCGCGTGATCGACTGCGGATCGGGATTGACGAGCTTCAGCTGATCGATGGTGACGACCGCGGTGGGCGGATCGCCCGGCGTCAATGCCGTCACCGTGCCGTCCTTGCCTATCGTGATCTGCGCGCCCGGCGGCACCGATACCGGCCCGCCGTTGCCGAGCACGACCTGATTGGTCGCGTTCACGAGCTGGCCGTTTTCGTCGATGTGCAGATTGCCCGCGCGCGTGTAGGCCTCGTTGCCGTCGGCGGTCTGCACCGACAGCCAGCCGGCCCCCTGAATCGCGACGTCGAGCGGATTGCCGGTCTGCTGGATCGGCCCCGGCGTGTAGTCGGCGCCCGGTGTCGACGACAGCACGAAGGTGCGGGTCGTGTTGTCGTTGATCGTGCTGCCGTCGCCGAACGACATCGGCACGGCGCGGTAGGTTTCGAGCTGCGCGCGAAAGCCCGTGGTCGACGCGTTCGCGAGGTTGTTCGCGACGATCGCCTGCTGTTCGAGCGCTTGCGCGCTGCCCGACATCGCGGTGTAGATCAGCCGATCCATGAAGAGGTCCCGTTGGCTTACAGGTTGATCAGGGTCTGGTCGACGGCCTGCTGGGTCTTGATCGTCTGCGCGTTCGCCTGATAGTTGCGCTGCGCGGTGATCAGGTTGACCAGCTCGCTCGTCAGATCGACGTTCGAGTTCTCGACCGCGCCGCCTTGCAGCACGCCGTGATTGGTCGAACCCGGCGTCGAAATCTGCGCGACGCCGGAGGCCGACGTCTGGCCGTACTCGTTGTTGCCGAGGTTGACGAGACCGTTCTGGTTCGCGAAGTTCGCGAGCACGATCTGGCCGAGCGCCGCGGTCTGGCCGTTCGAGTAGTTGCCGGTCAGCGTGCCGTCGGCACCGACCGTGAAGCTGGTCAGCTGGCCCGCCGCGTAGCCGTTGGTGGACAGGCTGTTCACACCGTTCTTGCCGCCGTACTGCGTGGTGCCAGCCATGTTCAGCGTGACGCTCTGCGGCGTGCTCGAACCGTCGGTGTTCGGCAGCGACATGGTGAACGCGCCGAGCGTCGCGGTCGCGAGGCCGGTCGTCGCGTCGGTCGTGCTGACCAGCGTGCCCGACGAATTGAAGTTCGCGGTGCCGATCAGCGAAGCGGTGCCGTTCGACGGGCCCGCGTACACGTTCCACGTGCCCGAGCCCGTCTTCGCGAAATACATGTTGACGGTCTGCGAGCCGCCCAGCGAATCGTAGACCGTCGTGCTCGTCGAGTAGTTGTAGGTCGTCGAGCTGGCCTGGTTGAACGTGGTTGGGTTCGGCGCAACCGTATAGCTGTCACCCGCCGTCGGCGTACCGCTGAAGGTGATGCTCTCGCCGTTGCCGAGCGTGATCGCCGTGCCCGCAGTGAAGGTCTGCGGGGCGCCGGGCGTGCCGGCCCCGACCGTGACCGTATAGTGGGTCGGGTCGGTGAAGTTAATCGTGTACGTGTCCGTGTTGGTGCCCGCGCTCGCGTTAGTAATCGTCGCGCCGGTCGTGCTCAGCCCTGCGCTGTTCCCGGCGCCGGGCGTCACGGTCGGCGCGCCGAGCATGATGTTGTCCTGCGCGTTCAGGTTCAGGCCCGCGGTGATCGAGGTGGTCGCCTGCGGCGCGATGTTCGCGGTCGGCACGGTCAGCGGCACGGTCTGCGCGGTGTTGATGATGCCCGCGCTACTGGCCGCATAACCCATTAGCTTCAGGCCCTGCGCGTTCGTGATGTAGCCGTTCTTGTCGAGCTGGAACACGCCGTTGCGCGAATAGACCAGCGTGCCGTTGTCCGACAGCTGGTAGAAGCCGTTACCGTTGATCGCGACGTTCAGCGCCTGGTTCGTCGTCGTGATCGTGCCTTGCGAGAACTGCTGCTGCACTTCGGAGAGTTTCGTACCGATGCCGATCTGCTGGCTCGTCGCGGTCGCGACCGAATTGGCGTACATGTCGGCGAACTCCGCGGTGCCGCTCTTGAAACCGACCGTGTTGGCGTTGGCGATGTTGTTGCCGATCACGTCGAGATCGCTCGACGACGCCGACAGACCGCTCAAACCTGTTTGATAGCTCATGACGTACTCCGTATCTGGAAAGTCGTAACTGGATGGATCCGGATTACAGGATCGCGGCGACGCTGGTCAGGCCGACCGTCGTGCCGTTCGACAGCACGAGGCCCGGCGTGCCGCTGCTCTGCTGGACGATGCCTTGGACCGTCGCGCTGGTGAGCGTGGTGGCCGTCGCCTGCTGGCCGTTGATCGTGCCGGTCGCGGTAATCGTGTAAGTGCCGTCGGGCAGCGTGTTGCCTGCCGTGTCGGTCGGTGTCCAGCCAACCGGAACCGTGCCGGCCGACTGCTTGCCGAGATCCAGCGTGTTGACGATCGTGCCGGCCGAGTTCTTTACGACGATCTGCAGGTCGCTCACGGCATTCGCGAGCGTGACGCCGAACTCGTTCGCCTTGCCGCTCGACACCGTGACCGAGTTGCCCGGAGCGAGCACGGTCGAGCCGATCAGCAGCGCGGACTGCGCCTGCTGGCTGGCCGACAGCTGCGTCGACAGCGAGGTCAGCGAGGTATTGAGGTTGCTGATGCCCTGCACCGTGCTGATCTGGGCAAGCTGCGAGGTCATCTGCGAGCTGTCCATCGGATTGGTCGGGTCCTGGTTCTTCAGCTGCGCGACAAGCAGTTGCAGGAAGGTGTTCTGCAGGTCCGAGGCCGAGGTGCCCGAGGTGCCGTTCGTCGAGCTGCTGTTCGTGCCGTTCATCGTGTCGAGCAGCGTCTGCGAAACGGTCGTGCCGTTGCTGCCGATCGTGGTGTTGGTGGTCAAAGGCTCTCTCCTCAGGTTCCGATCGTGAGCGTTTTCAGCATCAGGGTTTTGGCCGTGTTCAGCGTTTCGACGTTGGCCTGGTACGAGCGCGAGGCCGAGATCATGTTGACCATCTCCTGCACCGGGTCGACGTTGGGCAGCGTCACGTAGCCGTTCGCGTCGGCGGCCGGATTGCCCGGGTCGTACGCGGTCTTCATTGGCGACGGATCGTCGACCACGCCGGTCACCCGCACGCCGCCGACCTGCTGGCCGGAGCGCGTGCGCGCGCCGCCGATCGGGTTCACCGCGAATATGACCTGCTTGGCCTTGTACGGCTGACCGTCGGGGCCCGTCGTACTGTCCGCGTTGGCGAGGTTCGACGCCGTCACGTTGAGTCGCTCCGACTGCGCCGACATCGCGGAACCCGCGACACCAAAAATATTCATCAGGGATGGCATGTTTCCTGACCTCTCCTGCCGGTTCGCACCGGCTTCACGTTAAGTCCCGTAGCGTTTCTGTTCGTGCGTGCATGCTGCCTGTGTTCAGGCTATGCGCCCTGCTCGTGCGGCGTACTCGTGCCCGGCTTACGACGAGCCCGACGTGATCGCCGACAGCATCGTCTTGATCTGGTTCGACACGACCGTCATACCCGACTGGAAGTGCACCGTGTTGTCGGCAAACTGCACACGCTCGACGTCGACGTCGACCGTGTTGCCGTCGAGCGCCGGCTGCAGCGGCATGCGGTATTGCAGGTTGCCGTAGTCGTCGGGGCTGCCGCCCGTCGGGGTCAGCCTGGCCTTGCCGCTCATGTGGCCGGCCTCGGTCGTGTTCATCGACATGCCGCTCGTCACGCCGGCGGGTTGCGCCATTGCGAGCGTCGTGTTGTTCGACGCGCCCTGCCCGGCGGTGCTGCGGCCCGTTTTCTTCAGCGCGCCGGCGAGCGACGACGCGAAGTCGATATCGCGCGCCTTGTAGCCGGGCGTGTCGGCGTTCGCGATATTCGACGACAACAGTTCCTGCCGGTATGCGCGTACATCCAGCGCCTGCCGGCCGAACGCGAATTCGGCATCGAGTTTGTCCAGCATCGGAATCTCCCGAGAACGTTTCCAAGGCCGTCCCGTGTGCGCATCGTGAGAGACACGCCGTGGGTGCGAAGGCCTTTTTGCATGTGATGCATCTTATTGGCCGGGCGCAAGGGGCAATCGGACGAATAACCGGGAAAGGGGGCTTCTATTCAACGTTTGCGCGAAAGGGGCGCTCACTAGAATGCAAGGCGTACCGATGCATTCGATGGAGACCCGCGATGGACCAGCCCACCAACACCTTGCCGCAGCGTGCGGGCGGCACGACGAGGCGTCGCGTGGGTGGTGCGGGGGCCGATGAGCATGTCGATGGTTCGGAGGGTGTGCTCGCGCAACCGCTGCCGCGCTCTATCTCGCGGTGCGTTGCGCGTTGCCTGACGCGGGTGGTGATCAACGTCGCCGTATGGGTTGCGGGCGGCATCGTGTTGCTGCCGGCTACGACCAAGGCGCAGGATGCGGCTGGCCCGATCGTGATTCCGGGGCCCGCCGAGAACAACCCCGCCGCGCTGAACGATCTGGCGCAACGGATTCAGACGCCGGCGCAGCGCGGCGCGTCGGCGGCTTCGCTCGCGGCGGCGACCGCGCAGTCGCTCGGCCGCGCACCCGCGTCGCGCGACACCGATACGTTCGGGCGTGCGGCGAGCGCTAGCGGCGCGATCGTCATTCCGGGCGCGGGCGAGCCCGCAGCCGCCGCGCCGGCCATCATTCGCACCAACTTCAAACCGGACGCCAACGGCGTCGTGACGATTCCTCCGGCTGCCAGCACGGGAGCGTCGGGCGTCGCGCGCGTGAATGTCGAAGCGGGCCCGGCCGCCGGCGCCGCGAATTCGCGCGCGGTCGCCGCCAATGCGCCGCAAGGCGATGGCTTCGACAGTCTCGCGGCACGCGGCGAGCCGCCCGAGTTCGGCGCGAATGGCAAGCCGCTCGCGGCCGCTGTCGGCCAGCCGGCGCGTCTGCCAAGTGTGAAAGCGCCCGCGACGTCGCCCGGCGCGCGCCAACCAGCCGCCAACACGTCCACCGCCATTGCACAGAGAACGCCGCAGACCGCTGCCGCACCCGCGCCGCTGCCAGGCCAGCAGGACCCGGAAGCGATTCATGCAGCCGCGCTCGCGTTCCTGAAACAGCAGACCGTCGGCCTGCCCGGCAAGGTCGACATCACGGTCGCGTCCTCGTTTGCACGCGGCCTCGCCGCGTGCACGTCGCTCGAACCGTTCATGCC
This sequence comes from Paraburkholderia sp. BR14320, assembly GCF_040948665.1. Lineage (NCBI taxonomy): Bacteria > Pseudomonadati > Pseudomonadota > Betaproteobacteria > Burkholderiales > Burkholderiaceae > Paraburkholderia > Paraburkholderia sp. BR14320. The sequence goes on along the minus strand of NZ_JBFPKG010000030.1, from coordinate 75,650 downwards.
GAGCGGCGGGCGCTTGTGGGGGCGGCTCACCGTCGGCGTGCGCTGCGCAGGCGAGCGGCCGTGGACCATTTATCTTCAGGCGCGCATCTCGCTGCATGCAACCTACTACCTCGCCGCCCGCGCGATGGCGCCGGGCGAAGTGCTCACGGCCGCCGACCTCGTCGCGCGGGAAGGCGACCTGACCGGCCTGCCGCAGGCGATCGTCACGGACCCGTCGCAGGCGGTCGGTTCGGTCTCGCTGGTGCGGATCTCGGGCGGCATGCCGCTGCGCCGCGACATGCTGAAGAGCGCGTCGGCGGTGGTGTTCGGCCAGACCGTACGGGTCGTCGCAGCCGGCGACGGTTTCTCGATTTCGTCCGAGGGCAGCGCGATGAACAACGCGTCGCCGGGTCAGCAGGTGCGCGTGAAAACCGCAAACGGCCAGATCATCTCCGGCATCGTCAAGGACGGCGGCACGGTCGAGATCCAGATGTGAGCGGACTGGTGGCAACGAGCACCGTCGCAGCTGCTGGCGCCGCGGTGGCCGGAGCAGACAGACGGGTATTGAAAGGGGCAGATGGCCGCCTGCCGGCGGGCCGGGGGTCGAGCGATTGCGCTAAAGTTTTGATCAGCAGTTGCCGTTATCAGGATCAAATCGTAAGGGAAGCCAATCGTGAAAGTCGATCCCACCACCTCTTCGAATCTGCCGTCGTTGAAAGACGCTTTGTCCCGTTCGCAGCAGAGCGGCGAAGCCACGCCGGCAACCAGCGCCACGCAGGGCGCGACGGGCACGGCCGCGCGAGCCGCGAGCAGCGCGTCGGGCGACACGAGCGTCAACCTGTCGGGTCTGTCGCAGCATCTGCGCAGCCTCGCGGCGTCCGGCTCGGCCGACATCGACACCGCGCACGTCGAGTCGATCAAGCAGGCGATCAAGGACGGCACGCTGCAGATCGACTCCGGCAAGATCGCCGACGGCGTACTGCAGACGGCGCGCGATCTGTTGCAGAACAAAACCTCGTCGACCGGCAACTGATCGGCATTGCGCCGCGCGGTGATCTGCCGGGCGGCGTTCGACCAACGCGGTTCGCGCGTCGTTCGCGAGCCGGTGTGCGTAGCGAGTTGCTGACATGAAAGACGCCCTGGTTGCTACCCTGATCGAAGAATATTCGACCGTCGAAGCGTTCGCCTCGATCCTCACTCTCGAAACCAAAGCACTGACGGCGGTCTCGCCAATGGAGCAGTTGCCAGCGATCGTCGAGAAGAAAACCGAACTGATCGGCGTGCTCGCGAGGCTCGAAGCCGCGCGCGACGCACACCTGACCGAACTCGGCTTTCCGACCGGCTGGTCCGGCATGGAACTCGCGGCGAGCACCGACGCGCGCATCGCGACGCAATGGAAGCTGCTGCAGAAAGCCGCGGATCGCGCTCGGCGCGTCAACACCAACAACGGCGAGCTGATCCGCGTGCGGATGGACTACAACCAGCGCGCGCTAAAAGCGCTGCAAGTCAACGTGCCGCGCAAGACGAATCTGTACGGGCCGGATGGACGAGTTCCGGCTTATTCGGGACTTTGATCGGCGCGCCTGTCCGGCCCGCAATCGGGCAATATCCGAAATGAATCAAAAGGCCCGTCGATGACGGGCCTTTTCATTTTTCGCCACCGCTTTTTCACCCACTTCCCTCCTCATTCCACGCCGCGTTGGCCGTTCGGCTAGCTGGCGCCAATCCACCTCATCACGTTGAAATGATGACTTCGTTCGAGGTTTCTCCGACGCCGCGGCTTCGAGGGGGCCGAGCATCGACGGGCGAAATCTTGTCTGCTAGTGATTTTGTGTAGGTGTGTGTATAATGGAGGGTGTGATGTGTGAACAGTGCCGAGGTCGTCAAATTGATTCAAGCAAATGGCTGGCAGCTCGTCCGCATAGCGGGCAGTCATCATCATTTCAGGCACGCGGGAAAGCGGGGGCTCGTCACCTCCCCATCCGAAAAAAGATTTGCCGGCCGGCACCCTGAACAGCATTCTGAAACAGGCGGGGCTCAAATGAAGCATCTGATCTTTCCGATCGCCATCGAACCCGGAGACAACACGCACGCGTTCGGCGTCGTGGTGCCCGATATCCCGGGCTGCTACTCCGCGGGCGACACGCTCGAACAAGCGTATGCGAACGCGAAAGAGGCGATCGAATCGCATCTCGAAACCTTGCTCGACGAAGGCTTGCCGCTACCCGAGCCGCTCACGCTCGGCGAGCATCGGCGCAATCCCGAGTTCGAGGGGTTCACATGGGGTTTCGTGACAACGCGCAATATTCCGGCGTTGAAGAAGGCGGTTCGCATCAATATCTCGTTGCCCGAGGTGCTGGTGCAGGAGATCGACGCGTATGCACAGGCGCGCGGCATGTCGCGCTCGGCGTTTCTCGCGCTCGCCGCCGAACATGAAATGGCGGACGCTTGAGCAAGGGTGGGCGGCACCGGCGTGCATCGGCATCGTCGCACCGCCGCATCTGAACGGCAGCGCTTGAAGATCGCCGGCCTGCCCCGCGGTCGCGTCAGTTCGTTTCGGCGTTCGCCCAGGCCATTTCGCGCAACCGGGCGCGCAGGCGTGCCACCGCCTGGCTGTGCAACTGGCATACGCGCGATTCGCTGACTTCCATCACCGCGCCGATCTCGCGCAGATTCATGCCGCGCTCGTAGTACAGCGACATCAGCAGCTTCTCACGCTCCGGCAAGCGGTCGATCGCTTCGATGAGCGCCGAGCGCAAGCTGTCGTCGAGCAGCGCCGACAGCGGATCGGAATGATCGACGCAGTAGCGGTCCAGAAAAGGTTCGTCGTCGGCGGAGCGGTCGAAGTCTTCGTAGTAGATCAGCTGGCTGCCGTGCAGGTCCTGCAGCATCGACTGATATTCGTCGAGCGGCATCTGCAGGTGCTCGGCGACTTCCGCCTCGCTCGCCGAGCGGCCCAGGTTCTGCTCCACCTTGTGCACCGCGGATTCCACTTCGCGCGACGTGCGGCGCAGGCTGCGCGGCAACCAGTCGTTGCTGCGCAGCTCGTCGAGCATCGCGCCGCGAATCCGCTGGCTGGCATAGGTCTCGAACTGTGCGCCCTGGTCTTCCTTGTAGCGGCCGGCGGCATCCAGCAAGCCGATCATGCCGGCCTGGATCAGGTCGTCGAGATCGACGCTCGCCGGCATTTTTGCGACAAGCTGCAAGCCGAGTCGACGCACGAGCGGTGCGTATTTCGTCAGAACGTCGGCCTGAGAAATCTTTCCCTGAGCGTTGTACATCGTGCTCCCCTTATCCTTCGTGCACGCCTTTTAAGCGTGATGCGCGGACGGTTGGTCGGCGTGGTGCGCCGCTGTAACTGTCGCAGGCGCCCGCCAGGGCGTTTGCGACGACATCGCTGGCCGCATCGGCCAGTACTGCAATTCGGCGGCGAGATGGCGGAAGTCGCGCGCGGCCGGGGTCGACGGAAACGCATCGACCACACAGCGCGACAGCTCGAGCGCCCGCGCCATGCGCACGTCGGCCGCGATGCAGCCGGCGCATTCCAACGCGACGGTCAGGTAACGGCCGGCCACGCCGGCGAGCTTCGCGAACGCGGCTTGCGCGTCGTTGGCGCTTTGCACGTGATTGGCGAGCACGCGCAACTGCGCGATCGCGTGCGCGTAGTGCAATCGCTTGATGCACGCATACGCGTCGGTGATCGCCTCGCCCGACATGCGCGCGACGATCATCACGTCGTGCGCCTGCTTCGCGAGCGGCGACAGATGCCCTTCGACGTCGAGCTGCGCGTCGATCAGCACGATGTCGGCCGAGCCGCCGAGCAGCGCGCTGAGTTCGGCCTCCGTGTGACCCTCGCGGTTGTTGCGCGACGCGGCCAGCACCGAAAAGCCGAGCGGGTGACGCGCTGCGGCGAAGTCGACCGGCGTGTCGCCGCGCATCACCGCCGCGAAGTTGCCCGCGCCGCGCAAGCCGCCAAGCATTGCGCTCACCGAGTTCTCACCGACGCATTCGTCGATCACCAACACGTCCTTGCCCTGCTGCGCGAGCGCCGCGGCGAGGTTCACCGCCGCTGTCGTATTGCCGACGCGCGACGACGCACCCGCCAGCGCGATCACGCGCGCACCGCCGCGCGCGAGCAACCGCCGTAACCCTTCGGCTTGATCTGAACCGAACTTATCCAAAGCGAACCTCGTGCAGCTCGGCCGTCGAACGTGCGGAAAGCGAGGACAGCAAAGCAGGGATGTCGTCGTCGTGCGGCACGAACGGCGAGTTGTCGCGCGGAATGCAGAAGGTGCTCTTGATCAGGAATTTCTTCGTCGCGACGTACAGGTTCTCCGGCACCTTCTGTCCGGTCGATACGTAATGCACCGGCAGCTTGTAGCGGATCACCGTATCCAGCACGCCGCCGAGGTTGGTCGCTTCGTCGAGCTTGGTCAGGATGCAGCCGGCGAGCGGATGCTGGTCCGGCGCACGCTGATAAGCCTGCACGACTTCGTTCAGCGTGTCGCCGTGGCTCGTTGCGTTGAGCAGCAACAGACGCTGCACCGGCTGGCCGGCGCGGCTCAGCATCGCGATCTGCTCGGACACGAGGCGGTCGCGCTGGCTCATGCCGATCGTGTCGATCAGCACGATGTGCTTGTTGCGCAATTCAGAGAGCGCGAGTTGCAGATCGGCGCTGTCCTTCACCGCGTGCACGGAAACACCGAGAATCTTGCCGAAGATGCGCAGCTGTTCATGACCGCCGATGCGGTAGCTGTCGGTGGTCAGCAGCGCCACCTTGCTCGCGCCGAAGCGCATCACGCAGCGCGCGGCGAGCTTCGCGGTGGTGGTCGTCTTGCCGACGCCGGTCGGCCCCATCAGCGCGAACACGCCGCCGCGCTCCATCAGCGCGTCTTCGTTTTCCATCACCGGCAGGTTCGATTCGAGCACCGAGCGCACCCAGTCCATGCCGCCGTCCATCGTGTCGACGGCTTCGGGCATGTTGTCGACCAGCATCTGCACGAGCTGCGCGGAAAAGCCCGCGGCGAACAGATGCTTGGTGAGCGCGGCGCGCGCCGGACTGCGGCGCTGTCGATCGCCCCACATCAGACCCGCGAATTGCTCTTCCATCATGTCGCGCATCGACGACAGCTCGTTCATCACGGTGTCCCGGACGACCTGCTCCATGCGCCCCTTGATCGCTTCGGCGACGGCGGCCGGCGTGCGGCCCTCGTCGCTAGAGGACGCCGGCGCGATCTTCTGCGCGCTGCGGCGCGCGGCGACTTCCGCGGCTTCGCGTGCCCAGGCGGGCGTGTCGATCACCGGCCGCGCGTCGACCGCGTTGCCGAGGCCTTTGGCGGTCGCGACGGCGGGCGTCATCGCGGCGGGACGTGCGCTGTATTGGCCGTCCTGTTGCTGCTGCTCGGCCGCGATGCGGCGCGCGTGATCGATCAACCACGGATTCGATTCGGCCATCGTGCGCGGCGCGGCGGCCTCGCGCGCTGCGACGGCCGGCGGTACCGGCACGCCGGCGGCCTTCAGCAGATCCGCGCGGATGTCTTTCGGCAGGCGCGTGGATGCGGCGCGGGCGCTCGCGCCGGAAGGCGCGGCGGCAGCGGGCTGGCTCGCGACGGGCGCGGCGCTCGTCGCGATGGCCGCGGACGCGCCGCTCGCGCCCAGCATCGCCGGGCCAGCTGGCGAACCGGCGGGCAACGAGGCCGGCGCTGCTTCAGTCGCGGAAAGCATGTCGCCCGTCTGGCCGACCGCGGAATTGAGCGCCGAATTGAGCGGCGTCCTGTTCGCCGGGCCGCCCATCGAATCCGCGGCTGCATTCGCAGGCTCGATCGCCGGCATCGCTTCGGCACCCGCTTCCGGGCTCGCGCCGAACACCGACGAAAACACGTCCGGCATGGCGCTCGCATACGGATTCATCGGCGCCGCGGACAAGCCTCGCGGGGCCGCCGTCGATCCCGCGCCTTCGCGCGCCTTCGGCGTGATCGCGGCCAGATCGCTATCGGCGAGCGCGACGATTTCGACGCTGCCGTCGTCCATCGTCCGATTCGACAGCACGACCGCATCGGCGCCCAGTGCTTCGCGAACGAGACGCAACGCATCGCGACTGGTAGCACCGACAAATTTACGAATGTTCAAGCTGGACCCCCGATGAGGTATACGGACTGACGGACCGGCAATACACCGCTTCCCATTGCGATCAATTATTGCGAAACGCGTCGGGCGACGATCGATGGATAAAGACCGTTAAAGGCGGGCAATTCGCGCGATGGACACACGGCAGACATACCGCCTGCGGAGGCCCGCAAAGGCGTTTTTACCGATCCAACGGCAGACGGAATCGCAAGCGCAAACAAAAACCGGCGCCCCACTGGAGCGCCGGTTTGCGTCGTATCGACAGTCACGAGCGAGCGGCCTGTATCAGCCGTGCGCGCCGATCAGGTTCACCACCTTGACGTTGCGCGTATCGGGCACTTCCGCATACGACAGCACCTTCAGCTGCGGCAGGCTGCGGCGCAGGAAGCGCGCGAGCATCGGCCGCAGTGCGTGCTGCACGAGCAGCACCGGCGCGAGGCCGAGGTTTTGCTGACGCATCATCGCCTTCTGCGTTTCGCTGAGCAGCGTGTTCGCGAGACCCGGTTCGAGACCCGGGTTCGGGCCGGTCGAGAGCGCCTGCGACAGCACCCGTTCGAGGTTCGCGTCGAGGCCCATCACCTGCATGTCGGCGGTGCCGGGGAACCACTGCTGCGTGATCGCGCGACCCAACGCGAGCCGCACCGCGGCGGTCAGCTCGTGCGGGTCGGTGATCTTGGTCGCGTGCTCGGCGAGCGCTTCGAGGATCGTGCGCATGTCGCGGATCGGCACGCCTTCTTCGAGCAGGTTCTGCAGCACCTTTTGCAGCGTGGTGAGCGGCAGCATCTTCGGCACCAGATCGTCGACCAGCGACGCCGTGTCCTTCTGCATCCGCTCGACCAACGACTGCACCTCGCGGCGGCCGAGCAGCTCCGACGCATGCGTGACGACGAGGTGATTCAGGTGGGTCGCGACCACCGTGCTCGAATCGACGACCGTGTAGCCGTACACCTGCGCCTGCTCGCGCAGGTTCGTATCGATCCAGATAGCGGGAAGGCCGAACGCCGGGTCCTGGGTCGGCGTGCCCGGCAGCGCGGCCGACACCTGACCCGGGTTGATCGCGAGCCACTGGCCCGGGTACGCCTCACCCGAACCGACCTCGACGCCCTTCAACGCGATCCGATAACCGTTCGGCCGCAATTCGAGGTTGTCGCGGATATGAATGACCGGCGGCAAGAAGCCGATTTCCTGCGCGAACTTCTTGCGGATGCTCTTGATCCGCTTGAGCAGCTCGCCGTCCGAGTTCTTGTCGACAAGCGGAATCAGCCGGTAGCCGACTTCGAGGCCGAGCGTGTCGATCATCGTCACGTCGTCCCAGCTCGCCTCGGCGTTTTCGACCGGCGCGAGCGCGGCCGGCGCGACGTCGACGAGCGCCGGCGCGTTCTTGCGCTCCTCGTTGCGCTTCTTCATCGTGCGGCCGAGCTGGATCAGGCCGCCGCCCAGAATCAGGAAAGCGAAGTGCGGCATGCCCGGGATCAGGCCCATCAGCACGAGAATGCAGCCCGTGATCATCAGCACGCGCGGGTTCGTGAAGAGCTGCCCCGTCAGCTGCGTGCCGATATCTTCGTTGGTCGCGACGCGCGACACGATCACGCCGGCCGCCGTCGAAATCACCAGAGATGGAATCTGCGCGACGAGGCCGTCGCCGATCGTCAGCAGCGTGTAGTTCTTGCCCGCCGCGGCAAAACTCATGTCGTGCTGGACCATCCCGACGATCAGCCCGCCGATGATGTTGATCACCATGATCAGCAGACCGGCGATCGCATCGCCGCGCACGAACTTGCTCGCACCGTCCATCGAGCCGTAGAACTCGGCTTCCTGCGAGATTTCCGTGCGACGCTTACGCGCCTGCTCTTCGTTGATGAGGCCGGCGTTCAGATCGGCGTCGATCGCCATCTGCTTGCCGGGCATCGCGTCGAGCGTGAAGCGCGCGGACACTTCGGCGATCCGGCCCGCGCCCTTGGTGATCACCATGAAGTTGATCACCATCAGGATCACGAACACGACGATACCGACCGCGAAGTTGCCGCCGACGAGGAAGTGGCCGAACGACTCGATCACCTGGCCGGCCGCATCGGGGCCGGTATGGCCTTCGAGCAGCACGACCCGCGTCGAGGCGACGTTCAGCGACAGCCGCAGCAGCGTCGAGAACAACAGCACGCTCGGGAACGCGGCGAAGTCGAGCGGCTTCTTCGTGTACATGCTGACGAGCAGCACCATCACCGACAGCGCGATGTTGAACGTGAACAGCAGATCCAGCAGGAACGGCGGCAACGGCAGAATCATCATGCCGAGGATCATGCAGATCAGCACCGGCCCGGCGAGGGCGCGCAGGTTGGTGCTGCTCAGCGCATCCGGCCGTCGGGCGAGGAAACCGGCGCGAGCGTTCATGCGGAGGCTCCGTTGTTGTCGCCGCTAGTGGCGTCGTTGGCGTTGTCGGCGGTCGGGTTCAGCGTGTCGGCGGCTTCTTCGGCGGCGTCCTGGTCCGACACGCCGCCCTTGTCGAGTTCCGGCGGCACGTCGAGTTCGGTCGGCGCGAGCGGCACGTCGCCGCCTTCGGCCTTGAAGCGGCGCAACTGATAGACCCACGCGAGCACTTCGGCGACCGCGCCATAGAGCGGCCCCGGAATCTCGCGATTCAGATCGACGTTGTGATAAAGCGCCCGCGCGAGCGGCGGCGCTTCGAGCAGCGGCACGTTGTTTTCGGTGGCGATTTCGCGAATCCGCGCGGCCACGAGGTTCACGCCCTTGGCGACCACCTTCGGCGCGCGCATCTCGCCGTCCGTGTATTGCAGCGCGACCGCGAAGTGCGTCGGGTTCGTGACGACCACGTCGGCCTTCGGCACTTGCGCCATCATGCGGCGCCGCGCGATCGCGCGCTGCTGCTGGCGAATCTTGCCCTTGATGTGCGGATCGCCTTCGCTCTCGCGATGCTCGCGCTTCACTTCTTCCTTCGTCATGCGCAGCTTCTTGTGGAACGACCACAGCTGATACGGGACGTCGAGCGCGGCCACCGCGAACATGCCGGCCACCGTCATGCCGCAGCACACCGCGATCAGATGCATGGAGTTGGCGAGCGCGACTTCGAGCGGCTGCGTCGCGAGCGCGAGGAATTGCTCGTGGCGATTCCAGATCGCCGTGCCGCCGATCAGACCCACCACCAGCGTCTTCGCGAGCGACATGCCGAGCTGGATCGGTCCGTTGATCGAAAACATCCGGCCGAAGCCCTCGATCGGGTTCAGCCGGTTGAACTTGGGCTCGAGCCCTTTCGCCGACAGCTGCCAGCCGCCCAGCGCCATCGGTGCCAGCAGCGCGGCCAGTCCGGTGACGCCGAGCACTGGCAAGAGCGCATACAGTCCTTCGCGACCGGCCGTGCCCGCGCCGATCAGCATGCGGTTCGTGTCGAACACGCTCGCGTGGTTGAACATCAGCGACGCACGCACCATGTTCTGCAGATGGTCGCCGATGTTGCCCGACATGCCCCATACACCGTAGAACCCGGCCGCGAGCAGCGCGAAGGTCGACAGTTCCCGCGAACGTACGATCTGCCCCTCCTCGCGCGCCTTCTGCAGGCGCCGAGGGGTGGCGGATTCGGTTTTTTCGAGGTCGCTGTCCTCTGCCACATAGCTCTCCAGTCGGCCGAGGCACGGCGCCTCTTTCCAGTGAGAGCGATTATTCCTGCTCGACGCAAGCGCCGATCGGCGGATAAAGAAGGAGAAACGGGGGTATTTCGACGGATGACCGGACGGCTCGCGCGTGTCTCACGCGCGCCGTCCGGCATCGGATAGACGTGCGGCTTTAGTAGCCGACGAATGGGGAAGGACCGCCGCTCGCGGTCTGATCGAGGTGGTAGTACACATGGCGGCCGTAGAAGAACGGCAGACCAAGGTCGAAGCTGGCGTTGCCGCCGATCTGACCGGCGAGGTTGTTGAACGCGAAGTTGCTGCCGTTCGCGAACAGCGTCTGCGCACTCAGAATGCCAATGCTCGCGACCGCCGACACCTTGTTCAATCCCACCAGCGTGACCGTGCGGGTTTGCGCCGACGACGGGCAATAGAAGCCCGCGAACTGGCTGCCACACAGCGCGATCGAGCTATCGGTGAAGAAATAGCCGTTCGAGCCGGAATCGAGGAACGCCTGGACCGTCGCGCCGTTGAAGGTGCTGTTGTTGAGGTCGCCGAACGGATCGGTCGTGAAGACCTGCGCAGCGGCGAGCGGGTTGTTCCCCTGCGTGCCGATGCCGAACACCAGCGTGCCGGTCGCCGACGCCTGCCCGAAGTCCGACACGGGTGCCATCTGTACGATCACACCGTTGTTGTCGAGCGGGAAGTTCGCGACCGGGTTGGCCACCTGTTGGTTGAGCGGCACCGCGGTGCGGCTGCACGACGTGCCGTTCGGGCAGGCGAAGTAGTTGCTGTAGGTCACCGCGGTCACCGGGTTCGCACAGGTCGCGCCGCAATCGGTCGGCGCGGTGCCGACGCCGAGAATGCCGTTGGCGCCCAGATCGCTGACCGTGTTTTGGGGCGAACCGCTGCCGCAGCCGCGCGTGGGTACCGTGCTGGTGGGCTTGTCGCCGATGATCTGCAGCGGAATGGCGCCGGTCGTCGTTTCACCGCCGATCGTCACGAGCGCGGTGCGCACCGAGCCCCACGTGAAGCCGTCCGCGAACGTCGCGCACTCGGCGAGCTGCGCGCCGTTGCCGCCAATCGTGCTGACCGGCAGCGCGCCGAGCAGCGTCGAATTGAGTACCGAGCTGACCACGCGCAAGCCGAACGAGCCGGTATCGAGCTGAATGTTGTTGATGGTCTGGCAGTTGGCGGTCGAGCCCGGCGCGCAGATCGTCACGCTGACGGTCGGGATGTTGATGACACCGGCCGCGCCCCGGCCGACCGTGATCGGCACCGTGTTCGACGCGTTCGCGGAAATCGGCTGCTGGGTCGGGCTGGGCGGCAGCGAGCCGCCGTTCAGTCCGTTGGACGCGCCGCCGCCATTGTTCGAGTTGTCATCGCTACCGCCACCTCCTCCGCAGGCAACGAGCGTCGCCGTCAGCAGCACGGCAAGGGCGGCCTGCATCCAGCCTTTCAGATTCGCGGTCGTGAGCATGATTCGCATCGTCGTCCTCGCCGTTACTGGATGTCGGAGCCGCTGACGCCGGCCGGTAGCGCTGACGGCAGCCACGCGACGCCGCTGAACGCGCCCATATGGCCGCCCGAATGGACCACGATGTCGCTGTCGTTCACGGCGACCGGCCCCCGCGCGTTGCCGCGCGCGGCCCGAGCGGCCTTCACGCCGGCCACGTACTGCGGGAAATAACTGCCGAGCAGATCATTGAGATCGGGCATTTGCGGACCACGCCACGCAATGCCGAATACCGCGCCACTCGTGCTCAGATATTCGCGCACCACGGTGCCGTTGCCAAACGTGGTCTCGCGTACCGTGTAGGAAGCAGGTGTGGAAGAGGTGGACGATGCCCCGCTCGCTTGGGAACGCATCACACTTTGCGATGATCCGCTGGAGGGCTGCACCACGCGGGACGACACCGACGCGTCGGACGGTGGGGTAAGCGGCGCGCTGCCCAGCGCCGCATGGGCTGACTGCGCGGCCGTCAGGGCCAGTAACGAACATGGCAACACGAGCGCCGTAACTCCGGCGCGACGAATACGACTCCACATGAGAAGCTCCTCCCGGGCCGCGGTGCGCTTCGCCGGTTACGCGAAGCGGCCGCTTATAGGCAGATGATACGGCGCCACCGTGGCCGCAATGCCGAGGGATCCCCTCACCACGCGACTGCCCGGCGTTGCGCGGGCCGGATGCCGTACCGCTTTGACCTCGTAGTATGCCTGCGGATTCTTTCAGCCGGCGCAAGGTGCGCCCGCACGTGCGATTTACCGGCTATTACTAGCAGGAAATCGTAAAGAAGATGTGGAGTCGGTGCTGATTTACCGCGTGTTTGGCGTAAATCGCGGAGAAAGGACCAGCCCGGCGCGCTTGCCGGGCCGAATCGCCTGATCAGAAACCGAGACTCGCAAGCAGATCGTCGACCTGCGACTGATCCTGGACCACATCCGTCTTGCCTTCCGGATTGATCTGCGGACCGTTGAGCAGATGCTCGGGGCTGCCCGTCGACGACACCTCGGCCTTCAGAGCCGCCGCGTGCGCCGCGAACTGCTCGCGCCGTTCGAGCGCGATGTTTTCGACCAGCACGCCGAGCAGCTGCTGCTCGATCAGATAGACGACCTCGGTGATCTTCTTGATCACCTGGCCGGTCAGATCCTGGAAGTCCTGCGCGAGCATGATCTCCATCAGCTGCGAGTTGGTCGCGCTGGTCGAGTCGGGCACGCCGCGCAGGAAGGTGCGCGTGTCGTTCATCAGCGCGCGCACTTCCTCGCGTTCGATCGGCGCCGCGTACCACTGCTCCCAGCGCGCGTCGAGCGTGCACGCGTCTTTCTGCAACTGCTCCTGGATCGGCTTCGCGATGTCGATCGCCGACAGCACGCGCTCGGCGGCCTGCTCGGTCATGTTGGCGATGTACTTCAGCCGGTCGCGCGCATCGGGCACGGCTTCGGCCGCGCGCTCGACGTGCTTGTCGAGCCCGAGCTCGCGCATCGAATCGCGCAACGTGCGCGTCAGTTGACCGATACGGGCAAGGATGCGGTCCGACGCGAAGTCGCCGCTATCGCTGCCCGCTTCGGCGCCAGGCGTTTGGGTCGGCGGCGTCACGTCAGCTCCCGGCTTTCGCCATCTTCTCGAGGATCTTGTTGAGCTTCTCGTCGAGCGTCGCGGCCGTGAACGGCTTGACGACGTAACCGCTCGCGCCGGCCTGCGCCGCCGCGATGATGTTTTCCTTCTTCGACTCGGCCGTCACCATCAGCACCGGCAGATGCGCGAGGCTCGCGTCGGCGCGAATTTCCTTCAGCATCGCGAGGCCGTCGAGGTTCGGCATGTTCCAGTCCGAGATCACGAACTCGTAGTTGCCGCTGCGCAGACGCGCGAGACCGGCCGCGCCGTCTTCCGCCTCGTCGACGTTCGAGTAGCCCAGTTCCTTCAGCAGGTTGCGGACGATCCGGCGCATCGTCGGAAAATCGTCAACCACCAGAATCTTCATTCCCTTATCCATTTCTTTCCCTTTGCTTGATCCATGTTGCGGCGTTGAACCGCGTCATTCCATCCGGCACGCATCATACCCGCTGAACGCGGTCACCCATCGACGACAAACGCGCCATCACGCGCCGGCTCATGTCCGGCAGCGAGGCGATTTCGTCGGCCGCACCGAGCGCGATCGCCTCGCGCGGCATGCCGAACACGATGCAGCTCGCCTCGTCCTGCGCCAGCGTGTAGGCACCCGCCTTTCTCATCTCCAGCAGACCGGCCGCGCCGTCGCGCCCCATGCCGGTCAGAATCACGCCGACCGCGTTCTTGCCCGCGTGCTGCGCGGCCGAGCGGAACAGCACATCGACCGACGGACGATGCCGGTTCACCGGCGGGTCGTCGGACAGATGCGCAATATAGTTCGCACCGCTCCTCGCGAGCAACAGATGCGCGTGGCCCGGCGCGATGTATGCGTGCCCCGGCAGCACCCGCTCGCCGTGCTCTGCTTCTTTAACGGTAATCCGGCACAAACCATTGAGGCGTTGCGCAAAAGATTTCGTAAAGCCCGGCGGCATGTGCTGCGCGATCAGCACCGCGGGCGCATCGGGCGGCAGCGGCACCAGCACTTCGCGAATCGCCTCGGTGCCGCCCGTCGACGCACCGACGATGACCAGCTTCTCGGTACTCAGCAGCGGGTTGTTGAAAAGCGGCGCGGAGCCGACCGGCGCGTGCGCCGCCTGAGTGGCCGCCTGCTGCGCGGGCGCCGCCTGGCGCACGCGCGCGCGGGCCGCCGCGCGAACCTTGTCGGCGAGCTTTTCCGCGTAGTCCAGCATGCCGTCGCGAATGCCGACCTTCGGCTTGGTCACGAAATCGACCGCGCCGAGTTCGAGCGCGCGCAGCGTGATTTCGTTGCCGCGCTCGGTCAGCGACGACACCATCACGACCGGCATCGGCCGCAGACGCATCAGCTTCTCGAGAAAATCGAGGCCGTCCATGCGCGGCATTTCGACGTCGAGCGTCAGCACGTCCGGGTTGTGCTGCTTGATGAGCTCGCGCGCGACGAGCGGATCGGGCGCCGTCGCCACCACCGTCATGTCCGGCTGGCCATTGATGATCTCGGTCATCAGGCTGCGGATCAGCGCCGAATCGTCGACGCACAATACCTTGATCTTTTGCACAGCGCTCACGCCTCCTCTGTGGTTCTGGCGTTGTTGGAATAAGTCGGGCGCGGGCTCGCGCCGAACAGTTCGATTTTCGGCCGCGCGGCGGCCGGCTTCGCGAACAGCTCGACCCGGCTGCGCGCCGCGGCGAGCCGCTCGGCGCGCGCTTCGGCGCTCTGCCGCACGAGCGCCTGTTCGCGCTCGGCGACGCCCGCTTCCTGTTGCAAGCGCAATTTCTTCACCATCACCTGACCGGTGCGCGGCATGAACGCGACCTTGCGCGGATGCGAGCCCTGCAGGTCCTCGGCGACGATGCGGATCTTTTCGGTGGCCAGATAGCGGCGCACGAACTCCGAGTTGCGGTCGCCGATGTTCATCGTCGTCATACCCGCGAGCACCGCGCCGCCGCCGAACACCTTGGCCTCGAAGCGCTCGCGCCGGCCGCCCGCCTTGATCAGTTCGTTGATCAGCACTTCCATCGCGTACGCGCCGTAGCGCATCGAGTCCGACGCGGCCTGCGCGACGTCCGCGCCGTCGTCCGGCAGCATGAAGTGATTCATGCCGCCGATGCCCGCGGTGCGGTCCTGGATGCAGGCCGCGACGCACGAGCCGAGTACGGTCACGAGCACCATGTCTTCGCTCGTCGTGTAGAACTCGTTGGGCAACAGCTTCACGCCGGGGCGCTGGAAGTGGTTGTCGTAGTACAGGTTGGTAGCGATCGGCAGCGTGCTGCTCATGCGGCCACCCCGCTCGCCTGATGTGCGTCATGCGCGTTCGCGCGCGACGGCGCGCGCGCGCCGCTGGTGTCGCGCGTCAGTTCATAGACGGTCTGGCCGCGCAGCCGGAACGCCTGCGTCACGTACGTGAAGTTTTCCGAATGACCGGCGAACAGCAGGCCGCCCGGCTTCACCAGCGGCTCGAAGCGCGCCAGCACCTGCGCCTGCGTCGGCTTGTCGAAATAGATCATCACGTTGCGGCAGAAGATCGCGTCGAACTGCGTGCGCAACTGGTAATCGCGATCGGTCAGGTTCAGTTGCTCGAAGCGCACGAGCGCGCGCACTTCGGGACGCACCTTGACCATCCCCGCATGCGCGCCCGTGCCCTTCAGGAAGAAGCGCTTCAGGCGCTCGGGGGACAGGTGCTTGACCTGATCGAACTGGTAGACGCCGGCCTCGGCCTTCGCGAGCACCTGGGTGTCGATGTCGGTCGCGAGCACCGACGCCTGGCGCGCGCCGGTCTCGCCGAGCGCCTCGATCAGCGTCATCGCGATCGAGTACGGCTCCTCGCCGGTCGATGCCGCCGAGCACCACACGGACACCGGTTGCGACCGGCGCGGCACGAACTCGGCGAGGATCGGAAAGTGATGGGCTTCGCGGAAGAACGCGGTCAGGTTGGTGGTCAGCGCATTGGTGAACGCTTCCCACTCGGCCGGATCGTTTTCCGCTTCGAGCAGATCGAGATACTGGCGGAACGTATCGATGCCGCGCGCCCGCAAGCGTCGCGCGAGGCGGCTATACGCCATGTCGCGCTTGTGGTCCGACAGCGAGATGCCCGCCACGCGATGAATCAGATCGCGGATGCGGGCGAAATCCGCCGCCGTGAATTCGAAATCGCGTCCCGTCTCGACGGACCTGGCCGGCTCGATGCCGTCAGGTGCCGCCCGCACGGGGCGTTGTGTTGCGCGCGTTGCCATCATCAAAATTCCTGTCTGCGATATGAGCCATCACGCTCGCCGCCCAGCCGGACTGGCTGGGAGGTAGGAATTGTCTTCGCGGGGTCGCGCCCTCCCGCGAGTACCATCGACATACGGCCGGCTCGCGACACGCGTGCTGCGCGTGCTTCGATGCTTCGCCCATCCGCGGGCGCGATGCCGGTTGACCACATATCACTCTGCCGTTGCCTAAAACGTTTCCCAGTCCGCGTCCGAGCTTGCCTTCGCCGTGCTCGCCGGAGCGGCGCGCGCGGGCGTGTCGGTCGTCGCGCGAGCCGCTGCTGCGGCCGGCCTGGACTTCAGTGCCGGTTCGACTCGTGCGGCTGCCTCGTGCTGGGCCGGGGCCGCCGGCGCCGCAGCGGTTGCCTTCGCTTCGCTGCTCGCGCCGGCCGGGTTCACCGGCGTCGCCGCGCTCGCTGCTTGCGGTGCGGCCTTGGCGAACTGCGCGGAGGCTTGCGAACGCGGCGTCGCCGGTGCGCTTTGACGCGCCGGTGTGCCGCCGGTCACCTTCCAGCCACTCAGCACCGCCTGCAACTGGCGCGTCTGGTCTTCGAGCGACGCCGCCGCGGCGGCCGCCTGTTCGACCAGCGCCGCGTTCTGCTGCGTGACCGAATCCATCTGCACGACCGCGCGATTGACCTGCTCGATGCCGCTCGACTGCTCTTCCGACGCCGCGCTGATCTCGCCCATGATGTCGGTCACGCGGCGCACCGCCTGGACGATTTCGTCCATCGTCGTGCCCGCGCGGCCGACCAGTTCGGAGCCGCTCTTCACCTTGTCGGCCGAATCGCCGATCAGCTCCTTGATCTCTTTCGCGGCGCTCGCGCTGCGCTGGGCGAGGCTGCGCACTTCGCCCGCGACCACCGCGAAGCCGCGGCCCTGTTCGCCGGCGCGCGCGGCTTCGACCGCCGCGTTCAGCGCGAGGATGTTGGTCTGGAACGCGATGCCCTCGATCACGCCGATGATGTCGACGACCTTGTTCGAACTGGTCGCGATTTCCTGCATCGTCGTGACGACCTGGCTCACCACCTCGCCGCCGCGCGTCGCGATGTCCGACGCGTTGACGGCGAGCTGGCTCGCCTGGCGCGCGTTCTCGGTGTTCTGCCGCACGGTGCCGGTCAGCTGATCCATGCTCGACGCGGTTTCCTGCAGCGACGCCGCCTGCTGCTCGGTGCGCTGCGACAGATCGGTGTTGCCCATCGCGATTTCGCGCGCGCCGGTGTCGATCGATTCGGTACCGCTGCGCACCGCGCGCAGCATCGTCGCGAGGCTTTCCTGCATCCGCTTGATGCCCGCGAACAGGCGGCCGATTTCGTTGTTGCTGAATGCCTCGACCGGGGTGGACAGGTCGCCCGCGGCGATCCGCTCGAAGCACGCGGTCGCGTCTTTCAGCGGCTGCACGATGAGCCCGCGCAGCGCGAAGCTGATGCCGACCACCACCAGCAGCGCGAACACCGTGATCACGCTGATCAGCGTGATCATCAGCGATGTGTTCGACTGCGCGCTCGCCTCCTGATCGGCCACGCTCTGCTGCAGCGCCTGGATCACCGCGGCGGCCGCCGCGTCGTAGGCGATGAACATCGGGCTGATCTTGGTGTCCGCGACCGCGTGATACGCGTCGAGATTGTTCGCATTCAACGCGGCGAATTCGACGTCGACGCCGTCGTGCATCACCGTCGTATGTTTGGCGAGCACATCGTCGAGCAAGGGCTGCTCGACGCCGTGCTTCGGCGCGTCGAGATACGCCTGCCAGCTCTGATTGCTCTTGCCGAGCAGCTCCTGCGCGCGATCGAGTGCCTTCTTCGCCTCGTCCGCCTTGCCGGCGGCCGTCAGCGTGTTGAAGCGTTCGATCGCGATGCGCGCGCGCAGCAGAGACGCCGACGCGTCGTCGAGCGCATGAATCGCGACCAGTTCGCCGCGCGCGATGCGTTCGAGCGAGCCGCTCGCGCGATTCAGCGCGGTCAGCCCGAGCGCGCCGACCGCCACGGTCAGCGTCACCAGAAGAATCCCCACCATCGTCAGCGACGTGCGGATCGACCACCTGCTCAGCATGTTGATGCTCCTTGTGCCGGGTTCCGTTGCTGCATGCCGTCAGACGCCGAGCGTCTCGGTCAGCGCCATCTCGGAGCTGGTCATCAGCTTCTCGATGTCCATCAGGATCAGCATGCGGCCGTCGACCGTACCGAGGCCGGTCAGGTATTCGGTCGTCAGCGTCGCGCCGAATTCCGGCGCCGGCATGATCTGGTCGATCGCCAGCGTCAGCACGTCCGACACGCCGTCCACGACCATCCCGACCACGCGATGCGCGACGTTCAGGATGATCACGACGGTCTGATGGTCGTACTCGACGCGGCCCAGATGGAACTTGATCCGCATATCGACGATCGGCACGATGATGCCGCGCAGGTTGATCACGCCCTTGATGAACTCGGGTGCATTGGCGATGCGCGTCACGTTGTCGTAGCCGCGGATTTCCTGCACCTTCAGGATGTCGATGCCGTACTCTTCCGCGCCGAGCGTGAAGACGAGGAATTCCTGACCGCCGGCGTCCGCCTGCGCGTCGCGGCGGCCATTCGTACCGCTCGCGTTTGCGACGCTCGAATTGATGGATTGGACTTCTGCCACGTTAGCCCCCAAACGGTTGGGATGAATTGAGTTGAAGTTGTGTTGCGATGTCTGTCATTGCGGCGTTTGCTGCAAGCGTCACGCGAGGCTCATCGCCTGCGCATGCCCATGCGCGTGACGCGTTTCGCGGTTCAGCGCCGCGACGTCCACGATCAGCGCGACGCTGCCGTCGCCCAGAATGGTCGCCGCGGAAATGCCGTGTACCTTGCGGTAATTCGTTTCCAGATTCTTCACGACCACCTGCTGCTGGCCGACCAGTTCGTCGATCAGCATCGCGAAGCGCCGTCCCTCGGTCTGCATGATCGTGACGATGCCCTGGGTCGGCTCCTGCTTCGCTTCCGACACGTTGAACACCTCGTGCAGCGCGACGAGCGGCAGGTATTCGCCGCGCACGCGCACCAC
Organism: Paraburkholderia sp. BR14320; assembly: GCF_040948665.1. Classification (NCBI taxonomy): domain Bacteria; kingdom Pseudomonadati; phylum Pseudomonadota; class Betaproteobacteria; order Burkholderiales; family Burkholderiaceae; genus Paraburkholderia; species Paraburkholderia sp. BR14320. The sequence continues at coordinate 56,561 of NZ_JBFPKG010000030.1, read as the reverse complement.
GCGCTCGCCGTTGGCGACCGTGTAGATGTCTTCGGCTTGCGGCTGCAGCGACTCCATCACGAAGTTCAGCGGCAGGATGAAGATCTCGTTGCCGACCTTCACCGACATGCCGTCGAGAATCGCCAGCGTGAGCGGCAGCACGATCCGCGTGGTGCTGCCCTTGCCCGCGTGCGACGTGATCTCGACGTGACCGCCCATCGACTGGATGTTGCGCTTCACCACGTCCATGCCGACGCCGCGGCCGGACACGTCGGTGACCTGCTCGGCGGTCGAGAAGCCCGGCAGGAAGATCAGGTTCCAGACTTCCTCGTCGGTCATCGTTTCGCTGACCTGCATGCCCTGCTTGGCCGCCTTCGCGAGAATCTTGTCGCGGCGCAGGCCCGCGCCGTCGTCGCTGACCTCGATGACGATGTTGCCGCCATGGTGGGCCGCCGACAGCACCAGCTGACCGGTCGAATCCTTGCCCGCCGCGCGCCGCGCCTCGACGGTTTCGATGCCGTGGTCGAGACTGTTGCGCACGAGGTGCGTCAACGGATCGATGATCCGTTCGATGAGGCTCTTGTCGAGTTCGGTCGCCTGACCGAAGGTGACGAGTTCGACCTCCTTGCCGAGTTTCGCCGCGAGATCGCGCACCAGACGCGGGAAGCGGCTGAATACGTAATCCATCGGCATCATGCGGATCGACATCACCGCTTCCTGCAGATCGCGGGCGTTGCGCTCGAGCTGCGCCATGCCGTTGAAGAGCCGGTCGTGCAGCGCCGGATCGAACGTGCTGGTGGTCTCCGCGAGCATCGCCTGCGTGATCACCAGTTCGCCGACCAGGTTGATCAGCTGATCGACCTTCTCGACGCCGACGCGAATCGAGCTGCCTTCGCCGCTCGCCGCCGCGGCGGCCGGGCGGGCCGCCTTGCGGTCGTGTTCGGCGGACCCGGCCGAAGCGGGTTTGGCTGCCGCCGGAGCCGCCGCGGGCGGCGCTGGCGGCGGCTCGATGCTGTCGGCGTGACTGGCCGCGCTTGCGGGCGCCGCGGCGTGAGCCGCCGGAGCCGACGATGCCGGCTGCTCCGCATGAACGACCGGCTGCGCCTGCGCTTGCGCCGCGGGAGCGGCGGGGGCGACAGGCGCGCTTTGCGCCGGTGCCGGAGCGGCGGCAGCGGCGGGCGTTCCAGGTTCGCCCTGCTGCGCGTCGTCCGCCGGCGCGGTGCCGCGGCCGATCGTGATCTGACTTTCGTCGATCACGAAGCAGCACACGGCGATGATGTCGTCGGAGGGTACGTCGCTCGAGAGCCACAGCATCAGATCGCCGCCGCTCTTGACCTGCCCGACGATATTGCCCAGGTTGCCCAGCTCTTCGGCGAGCAGTTCCTGGTCTTTCTCTCCCACGCCCCGTAGCGTGATTTTCAGATGTGGGCCGGCGCTGTCGTCCGTGCCCGCGGCTTGCCCGGTCTGTGCCGGTTCGCCGTCCATCCATTCGCCCGCCATTTGCACCGCCTGTTCGACGACGTGCTCGGGCGGGGTGCCGCCTTGCTGCTGTACCGCGGTTGTTGCTGTTGTTGTTTGGGTTGCCGCCTGCGCCGCGACCGGCGCGGGCTCGACGGCTGCCGCTGCCGGCGCGCCGCCCATGCGGCTTTCCGCGTGCAGCTGCTCGAGCTTCGCGCAGATCGCGCGCGCCACCTCGGCGTCGGGCTCGGCGCTCGCGCGGTAGTCGGCGAGCTGGCCGGAAAGCACGTCCTTGGTTTCCAGGAACGTGTCGATCATGTCCTTGCGCAGCACCAGCTCGTTGTTGCGCGCGCGATCGAGCAGCGACTCGAGAATGTGCGTGGTCTCGGTGAGCGCGGTGAAGCCGAAGGTCGCCGCGCCGCCCTTGATCGAATGCGCGGCGCGAAAGATCGCCGCGAGGTCTTCGGGGTCCGGGCGGGCCACGTCGAGATTGAGCAGCAATTGCTCCATCTGCGCGAGCAGTTCGTCCGCTTCGTCGAAGAACGTCTGATAGAACTGTGTGATGTCGAGTGTCATGCCTGGTTCACCGCGAGAGTGCCTGTCTGGCGTGAGTTGCCGGAGAGGCGCGTCGAGAGCTATCTGTACTGTGTCTAAAGGTATTGAATGCGCGGATCAATCCGGGTCCGGTTCGGCCAGCGCCGCCACCAGCTCGGTCAACATGTCCGGGTCGAGCGGCTTTTCGATCCAGCCGGTCGCACCCGCTGCGCGCGCCGCCTCTTTGAAGGGCTCGCCCGATTCCGTCGTGAGGACGAGGATGGGCGTCGCCTGGTAGGCTGGATTTCCGCGCAGCGCGGTGATCAGATCGAGACCGGTCTTGCCGGGCATATGCTGGTCGGTCAACACGAGATCGAACGCCATCGCGAGCGCGTTTTCGAGCCCTTCGTTGCCGTCCGCCGCGAGCGTGACCTCATAGCCGGCGCCTGTCAGCGTCGCGGCGAGGATCTGCCGCATCGATGCCGAATCGTCGACTGCCAGGATGTGCCTGATCATGAAAACCTCGCTGCGCTAAACACTGGGCCGCCTGGCGGGGCGCGCCGCTCGGGCGCGGACCCCGGCCCGGCGGCCGCGGTCTGTTACTTTGCCGGCGGCGCCGCCGCCGGCAACTTCGGTGCAGCCGTCACCGGCTGCGCAAGTTTTTGCAGCAGCGGCTTCGAGCCGGCTGCGTCGTCCGACAGCGTGGTCGTCGTCGAATCGTCGTGATCGAGCGCCGCCTCGGACTTCTTGTTCAACACGATGATGCTGATGCGACGGTTCTCCGGATCGAGCGGGTCCGCCTTGTTCAGGTTCTGCGTCGACGCGAGGCCGAGCACGCGCATCACCTTCGCTTCGTCCATGCCACCCGCGACCAGCTCGCGCCGCGACGCGTTGGCGCGGTCGGCCGACAGCTCCCAGTTGCTATAGCCCTTCTCGCCGCCCGCGTACGGCACGGCGTCGGTGTGGCCCTGGACGATGATGCGGTTCGGCACGTCGTTCAGCGTGTGGCCGATCTCGCGCAGAATGTCGCGCATGTACGGTTCGACGACGTCGCGCGCGGTCGCGAACATCGGCCGCTTCTGCGAGTCGACGATCTCGATGCGCAGGCCGGTCAGGGTCGAGTCGATGCGGATCTGCTGCTTGAACTGGCGCAGCACCGGGTTCGCCTCGATCGCGGCCATCAGCTTGACCTGCAGGTCGTGCAGGCGCACCTGCTCGCGGCGTTCGAGCTCGCCCTGCAGCTGCTTCACCGAGTCTTCGTTGTTGCGCGACGCGGTGCGCTCGGCGCGGTTGCTGCTGCCGTCGGTCGAGCGGGTCACGCCCTGCGCGTCGGTCGAGATGTCACGCCCGCCGCCCTTCAGGATGCTCGAGTCTTCGGCGCTGCGATCGCCGCCCCACAGCGTGATCTTCAGCGGCTGGTTGAAGTACTCGGCGATGCCCTTCAGTTGCACGGTCGAGGCCGAGCTCAGCAGCCACATCAGCAGGAAGAACGCCATCATGGCGGTCATGAAGTCCGCGTAGGCGAGCTTCCATGCGCCACCGTGATGACCGTGCTTCCTCGGTGCCGAGCGCTTGACAACGATTGCGCGGTCTTTGTCCTTGCTGCTCATCGATTCGGTTCCCGTCGCCGCCTTATTTCGCCTTGACGCGGCGCACGTGCTCTTCGAGCTCGGCGAACGACGGGCGCTCGGTCGAGAACAGCACCTTGCGGCCGAACTCGACCGCGATCGCCGGCGCGTAGCCGTTCAGGCTCGCGAGGATCGTCACCTTGATGCACTGGAACATCTTGGTGGACTCGGTCACGCGCTGTTCGGCGACGCTCGCGAGCGGTCCGATCAGCCCGTACGAAAGCAGAATGCCGAGGAAGGTGCCGACCAGCGCCTGCGCGATCATCTCGCCGAGCACCGCGGGCGGCCTGTCCGCCGAGGCCATCGTGTGCACGACGCCCATCACCGCGGCGACGATACCGAACGCCGGCATCGCGTCGCCGACCTTGCTCAGCGCCTGGGCGGGCGCCTCGCCTTCCTGATGGTGCGTTTCGATCTCCTCGTCCATCAGGCTTTCGATCTCGAACGCATTCATGTTGCCGCCGACCATCAGCCGCAGGTAGTCGGTCAGGAACTCGATGATGTGCTTGTCGGCGAGGATCTTCGGGTACTGCGTGAAGATCGGGCTCTTCGACGGATCGTCGATGTCGGCTTCGAGCGTCAGCGTGCCTTCCTTGCGCGCTTTCGCGAGCAGCACGTACAGGAGCCCCATCAGCTCCATGTAGACGTCCTTGTTGTACTTCGCGCCCTTGAACAGGGTCGGAATGACGCGCAGTGTCGCCTTGATCGTCTTCATCCCGTTACCGAGAATGAACGCGCCAAGTCCGGCGCCGGCGATCATCAGCACCTCAACGGGTTGCAGCAGCGCGCCGAGATGGCCCCCTTCCAGCGCGTAACCGCCGAAGACGGACAACAGCGTCACGAGTGTTCCCACGAATATCAGCACTGCCGAGCCCTCACAAAAATGCGACGGTCACCGTCGTTAGTCAGGTTTACGGCACCGAGGCGGAAAACTTTGGGGAAAAAGACGGCGCTCGCGTCCGGTGTAAACCAGAGGCTTGCGCTGCCTCAACGTGCGCCGCTCAAACTTCGGCGGTGGCGAGGGTGTCGAGCGTGGGAGCGGTGCGGCGGACCTCGTGAGTCCGCGTGTCGGCCACCTGCGGCACTCCGGCCGGGATTCCGGCGACGGCGGTTTGCCGCTCGGCCCGCGTTTGCGCTGCTTTTTTCGTTTTGCCCGCGCGCGACGGCGGCTGACACAGCCCGCAAACGAACGCGTGCTGCGGATCGTGCGCGTGCGCGACGAAGTGGCCGCCGCAGCGGCGACAGGCGCTCAGCTGCAGCATGCCCGAGTCGAAGAAGCGCACCAGCGTCCACGCGCGCGTGAGACTGAGCACCGGCTCGTCGTCGTGCAACTGCACGTGCTCCAGATACAGCCGGTAGCTCTTCACGATCGATTCGATCGCGCGGCAGCCGCCGTAGCCGGCCATGAAACGGTAGATGTTGTAGAACAGCGATGAATGAAAGTTCGGCTGCCAGGTCATGAACCAGTCGGTCGAAAACGGCAGCATGCCCTTGGGCGGCGACACCCCTTTCAGTTCCTTGTACAGCTTGATGAGCCGGTCGCGCGACAGGCTGGTTTCAGCCTCCAGCAATTGCAGACGCGCGCCCAGTTCGATCAGCTCGATCGCGAGGGTGATTTGTCGGGCTTCGAGTACGACGCTCTTACTGGCCATCAGCCGAGCTGCTCGACCGGCTGGCTCGCCATCAGGATGGCCGAATGAGCCTGCGCGATCGCGCTCGACTTGTCCTTGTCCGCGAGGGCGGACAGTACCGCGTGATCGTCGAAGCGGAAGCGGCACAGCATCTGGTTGGACGCCGCGAGCTTGACGGTCTGCGCCAACGACAGGTTGGCGAGCACGTCGGCCAACTGGTCCGAAATACCCATGCGGAACATGCCCATCGGCTTGTCTTCGCGCAGCAGACGCTGGGCGAGCAGCAGATAGGACAGGTTGACTTCTCTGATCTCACTGAGCATGTGGCTGGTCGTGCTCATGATTCCCCCGTTCGTATGCCCGGCTGGTCAGGCCGATTTTTTTTGCGGAAACGTTTGCTCGAACGCGCGCGCTTAACCCGCGCGAATCGACTCGTCTCTGGTCTTGCAAGCATTGTCTCGAAAGGGGGCACAGCCGAAAATCGGAGAGACACCCCACCGGGATGACGGATTAATCCGTCATTTGTGTAGGAATAATTCCTACAAGTCAGGGTGCGGCGAGTCCCAAATTGGGACGAATTGAGGCGCTGGGCGGGACCGATGATGCGCGCTGGGAATATTTACGGCTGCGGCGTGTACCGGTTGGTGAGTTTTTAGAATTTCACCACCGCACCGTAAAACGGTGAACAAGAATTATAAGACGTTTTCACCCGCCTGCCATCGCCTCCGTTACCCGCGTTTTCCATTCATCCGACCCCCGGGTCCGCTGCTTGCTACGGTGCATTTCGCCCTGTGGCGCGCTCGATTGAGTCGGCGCAATTGCGTTTGCCGATCATGGGACGGTTGCGATTGGACTGTGTATCCCAGGCTGTAACGGTCCATGTTTCGCGCTGTAACAACATTAAGCGTTTGAAAAATAACTCGAATTACCGCGGTCGATCCCGATAATGGAGGCTAAGGGATTACCCGATACCTATTTCGGACCACCCTTCGGGCGGGGAGAAACCGCGCCCAACCGCCCGTTAGGGCTACGTACCTCGAGCGGTCCCGCCGTCGTGCGAAGCCCCGGTGAGATCAAAAATCTGCATGGGATTCGGGTCAGCGCCCCTCGCGCTAACTCCAATCGATACAGGAGAAAACGCATGCGAATCGCACAAATCGCGCCGCTCTACGAAGCTGTCCCTCCGAAACTCTATGGCGGCACCGAACGTGTCGTGTCGTATCTGACCGAAGCGCTCGTCGACCTCGGCCATGACGTCACGCTGTTCGCGAGCGGCGACTCGGTCACGTCCGCCAATCTCGAGGCGTGCTGGCCGCGCGCGCTGCGCCTCGATCCGACGATTCGCGATGCATTGGCGCCGCACGTGCTGATGATGGAAAAGGTCCGCAAGGTCGCGCACGAGTTCGACGTACTGCACTTCCATCTCGACTACATGCCGTTCCCGCTGTTCACGACGATGGACACGCCGTTCGTGACCACGCTGCACGGCCGTCTGGACCTGCCGGAATTGCAGCCGGTGTTCGACGCGTTCTCGCATGTGCCGGTCGTGTCGATTTCGGATTCGCAGCGTCTGCCGCTGCAGCAGGCCAATTGGCTCAGCACGATCTATCACGGTCTGCCGGACCAGCTGTTGACGCCGCAGCCTCACAAGAAGCCCGAATACCTCGCGTTCCTCGGCCGCATCTGCCCGGAAAAACGCGTCGATACAGCCATCAAGATCGCCGCGCAAAGCGGTCTGCCGCTGAAGATCGCCGCCAAGGTGGACAAGGTCGACATGGAGTACTTCAAGCGCGAAATCGAGCCGCTGCTGTCGATGGCGCATGTCGAGTTCGTCGGTGAAATCAACGAGGCGCAGAAACCCGAGTTTCTGTCGGGAGCGAAAGCGCTGTTGTTCCCGATCGACTGGTCCGAGCCGTTCGGCCTCGTGATGATCGAGTCGATGGCCTGCGGTACGCCGGTTATCGCGTTCAACCGCGGCTCGGTGCCCGAGGTGATCGACCACGGCGTGACCGGCTATATCGTCGAGGACGTGCAAGGCGCGGTAGCGGCTCTGCAGCGTCTGGACGAGCTGTCGCGCACCGAAATCCGCGCCCAGTTCGAACGCCGCTTCAGTTCGAAAACGATGGCGCAGAACTATGTCGACGGCTATTCGGCCTTGATTGAAACGTCGCGGCGCCCGGTATTGCGCCAGGTCGCGGTCGGCTAAGCGCGCTTGAAAACGGCCGGCGCTTTTACGGCCGGCCGTTTTCGGTCCGCTTTGAAGCGGCGCTGTGAACCTTCGCTTATAACGCCCAATAGCGGACGAATCCGGCATCGGTATCGTTTGCAGGACCGGAAGACGAAGTCATTCTCGCCGCCGGACGCGAAAAAGCCGCCCTGTATGGGCGGCTTTTTTAATACTGCGATGGTGGCGCTTCCACCGCGGATTAGCGCGTAGCGATTAAGCCGAAGCGGCAAAAAACCTTCAAACCGCTTGCACCGCGTCACCTCGAGCGGAGATCAGGCCGAGCCAATCAGAAAGCGCTCGCGATTCTTGCCAACGATCCATTTGGGCGGCTTGCCGCGCCCGCTCCATGTATTGCCCGACTTGGGGTCCTGATATTTTGCCGGCAGCGGCGTCTTCTTGGGCGGGCGGCCGCGCTTGGCGGCGACCGCGAAACCGAGATCCTGCGCGGTCAGACCGTATTCGGCGATCTTTTGGCGGATGTCGGCAACGACATTGTCGATTTCCGTGCGTCGCGCTTCTTCTGCCTGTGCCTGCAATTTGGCTATCTGCGCCTTGAGGTCTGCATATTGAGACATTCGGTTCTCCCCTTTCTAGAACTCATTCGACCGCAGACTAGCTGCAATTATAGAAATTCGCAATGGCCACTAATACCGGTTTAGCGAATTTTCCTCTGATAATTATTAAAGCGTGTGAATTGTAAAACATGCGCTTTATCTCGTAATAGTTTATAAATTCTGTCCAGATTGACAATCCTTGACACCTGATTTGGCGCTGCCTACCTAGAATTGCGCGTTCAACGTACGTACTCGCGGTTTCCGATGGGTGCTTCTGAAGTGCCAATTCTTTTTAGGATCACCAAACATGCAGTTGTCAAAGCGCCTCGTTGCCGAACTGTTCGGCACCTTCTGGCTCGTGCTCGGAGGCTGCGGCAGCGCGGTCCTCGCCGCCAACTTCGCCGGGCCGGTTCATGGTCTGGGCATCGGCTTCGTCGGCGTGTCGCTGGCCTTCGGCCTGACCGTGCTGACGATGGCTTTTGCGATCGGCCACATTTCAGGCTGCCACCTGAATCCGGCGGTGAGCGTCGGCCTGACCGTCGCCGGCCGATTCCCGGTGCGCGATCTGCTGCCCTATGTCGCCGCGCAGGTACTCGGCGCGGTGTTCGGTGCATTCGTGCTGTCGCTGATCGCGTCGGGCAAGCCGGGCTTCGACCTGGTCGCGAGCGGTTTCGCGACGAACGGTTATGGCGAGCAATCGCCGGGGCACTATGCGCTCGCCGCCGCCTTCGTTTGCGAAGTGGTGATGACGGGCTTCTTCCTGTTCGTAATTCTCGGCGCGACTGATCGCCGCGCGCCGGCCGGCTTCGCGCCCATCGCGATCGGCCTGTGCCTGACGCTGGTCCACCTGGTCTCGATTCCGGTCACCAACACGTCGGTCAATCCGGCGCGCTCGACGGGGCCGGCGCTATTGGTCGGCGGCGCGGCGATCGATCAGCTGTGGCTGTTCTGGGCTGCGCCGATCATCGGTGCGGTGATCGCGGGAGTCGTCTATCCGCTGATCGCCGAGGATCGCTGCAGCGATGCGAGCAAGCTGGCGCTCGACTGACGGCTGGTTCGACGCGTCGGTCGCATGAATGGGCGCCCCGGCGCCCATTACTCATTGCGAGCGCCAATGCGATATCAATGCGCGGCAGCCGCGTGCCGGAGAGCACCGCTGCTAGAATCGGGCGACTTCCCAGCCTCGCACAGGTGCTTTCGATGAACCGTTTCCGCGGATTCCTGCAAGGCGTCGCACTGTCGCTCGGCGGCTTGTGCGCGAGCGCGCTGACGTTGCCGGACGCGTCCGCGGCGACGAACACGGCGACTGTCGTCGCAACCGCAGCCCCCGCCACGGCTGGGGCGGGCGGCAATATCGAAACCCTCGTATTCGTTCGCCATGGCGAGAAGCCTGCGCAAGGCTACGGCCAGCTAGACTGCCAGGGGCTCAACCGAGCGCTCGCGTTGCCGGCGGTGATCGCCGCCAAATTCGGCAAACCCGATGCGATCTACGCGCCGGACCCCGGCCAGCAAAAAGACGACGGCGGTCATCCGTACTATTACGTGCGCCCGCTCGCGACGATCGAGCCGACCGCGATTCAATTCCAGCTACCGGTGCAAACGCCGTACGGCTTTGCGCAGGTCGACCAGCTCGGCAACGCGCTCGTCGACCCGGCTAATCGCGGCAAGCTGATCGTGATTGCGTGGGAGCACAAGCTGATCGAGAAGCTGTTGCGGCAGCTGTTGAGCGCGCATGGCGGTCGCGCGGCCGACGTGCCGAAATGGCAAAGCGACGACTTCGACAGCATTTACATCGTCCGGCTCGACTGGCAGAACGGCATGCCGCGCGCGAGCTTCAAGCATGACCGCGAAGGGCTCGATGGCCGGGCGACCGATTGCCCTTGTGCTGCGTTGCCGGCGGTGTCGGCGTCTTCGGCAGGCGCGGCCTCTTCCGCCAGTTCGACCGCTTCGGCGCCTGCGGCGGATTAATAGGGTAATACAGATGTAAGCCACGATTACGTGGGCCGGTGCATCAAGCTGCAAGCGTGTGCGACGCGCCGCCTGCCGGCCTGGATTGTCCGGCCGCAAAGCCCCGTGGGGCGCGGCTGCCAGCGAAGTAAGGTGTCTGCGCGCAACGTCCGCGAGTTCTTTCCGCCTGCCTTCGCTGACTTCGACGATGCTTGCAGTCCGTAACATCTGGTCGCAGTCCTCCCCGGCTCGAGTGCGTACATTGGTCCTGTGCGACAAACCTACGTCGCCTCACAGGAGAGACCAACATGAAGCGCATCGTCACTCACTTGCTGGTTGCTGCCGGACTCGCGGCGGGCGCATGCGGTGTCGCGCAGGCGCATACGGATCTGAGCGTCGGCCTATCGCTCGGCGCTCCGGTTTATGCCGCGCCCGCGCGCGTCTACGCCGCGCCGGAGCCGGTGTATTACGGCGGCTGGGATCATCGCTACGCGCGCGGCGACTACTACTACCGCGACTATCACCGCGATGACCGCGGCTGGGGTCACGACAATCGTCGCTGGGGCCATGACTATCGCGGTGAGCACCGCGGCTGGCGGGATTGACGGGCGTAAGCGGAGTGCATCACGCTCCGCGCTTCTCGCTTCGCGAGCAACTTCTGCGGCCCGCATCCACGCGAGTGTGGATGCGGGCCGCCTTCAATTTGAGTGATTGCGGTTCAGGACGCCAGTTCGTCTTTGAGAGCAAACAGTTTACGCAGATGATGCGCAACGCCGGCCTCGAAATTGTTGCCAATGCGCGGCACATGCGGCAGACGCGTGATCAGATCGGGATTGGCATTGTTCATCATGAATGGATGGCCGGCCGTCTCGAGCAGATCGATATCGTTCATGTTGTCGCCGAACGCGACGCACTGCGACGCGTCGATAGCGAGTCGCTCGAGCACGATCTGCAGCGCGCGCCCCTTCGACACATTCGCGGTCATCACTTCAAGACAATCCGGCAACGAATACGTCACGTATAGCCGCTCGTCGAATTCGCGTTCCAGATTGGCGGCAACCTGCGCGAGATCGGCGGGATCGCCGATATACAGCGCCTTGGCAATGTCGACGCCATTGTGCTTCGGCAGGTCGGTCACTTCGTACGTGAAGCCCGAATCCTGGTGAAATTCCAGCAGATGGGGCGCGTCGCGATCGATCAGCCACGCCTCGTCAGCAAACAGACTGACGATCACTCGACCATGCGCGCCGACAATTTCTGGCTGCACGAGACGCTGGACGATCGCGGGCTGCAGATCGTCGGCGTGAATCACGGTGTTGTCAGGCGCGTGAACCCGCGCGCCGTTCGACGTGATCAGGTATGGATTGATGCCGAGCAGATCGCGGATGCCCGCGACGTCGCAGTAGTGCCGCCCCGTGGCGATCACGAACTGCAGCCCGTCGCTTTCGAGCTTGCGCACCGTGGCGACCGTGAACGGGTCGACCTGGTGGTCGGCGTTGAGCAGTGTGCCGTCGAGATCCGTGGCGATGACTTTATACATGGTGAGTCCGGCGGCTGAGCCGTCGAGGCAGCGTCAAAGCCGATATTTTACAGGTCTCGTCAAGCCAGCCGCTGCGCCTCGTGCCGCGCCAGCTGCAAGCCGCCACGCGCCGAATCCGCCCGCGGCTCGCGCAGGCGCGCCTGATACGCCTCGGGCACGTACTCGCGCAGCGGCGCGCCGAGGCCTCCGCATAGCGCGACCGGCAGCGCGCCCGTCGCGTCCAGCGCGGCGATCATCTTGCCCACTTCGACGCCAGCCTCGCCGAGCAGGCGCGCCGCGAACGGATGTGCGCGGTGTTCGATCGCGATCGGTGCGAGCCGCGCGTAGGCAGTTTGATTAGCCGCGCACAGCCACACGACCAGGCTGTCGCGATCCTGAGTGCCGGTATGCGCGAGCAACGCATGCGCGAGATCGTCGACGGCAGCGCGGCCGTCTAGTGCCTGTTGCGCGTGCACGATCAGCCGCAGGCCGAGCCACGCGCCGCTCGCCTCGTCGCCTGACGGAAAGCCGTAGCCGCTGGCCATGCGGAACTCGCCGTCGTTCGCAAGCGAGGCCGCGACGCTGCCGGTGCCGAGTGCGACGATCACGCCGGGCGAGCCTTCGTGCGCGCCGAGCAAGGTCGTGTAGGCGTCGGATTCGACGGCGAGTCCGGCCAGTCGCGGCGCGTGCTCGTGAAACTCGGCGAGCCAGTCGCGATTGTTGACGCCCGCGAGTCCGCAACCGAGCACGCAGCGCGACCAGTCCAGCGCGATGCCGGCTCGCTCGAACGCTTCGCCGCAGGCGGCCTGAATGGACTGCCATGCGCGCGGGATGCCGAGCCCGAGGCCCGATGGTCCGCTTGCCGCCTGCGCCAGTTCGCGGCCCTGCGCATCGGCGAGCACGACGCGCGTGCCGGTGCCGCCGCCGTCGACGCCAATCAGAAAGAAGTCGTGGTTCATCGAATCGAATCAGTTGTGTGGGTGAATAACGCTTAGCGTGGCAGGTCAGTTTGAATCGCGCAATTAGCCGATTGGCCAGCTTGCGGCGTACACCGCTTCCGCTATGCTGGCGATCGATACGACCACGCGGGAGCGCGACAGTGACACAACGATGCAACTGGGTATCGAGCGAAGCGCTCGCACAGTACCACGACTCCGAGTGGGGTGTACCCTCGCGCGACGACCACCACCTGTTTGAAATGCTGGTGCTCGAAGGCGCTCAGGCCGGGTTGTCGTGGTCGGCGATACTCAACAAGCGCGCCGGCTACCGCCGTGCTTTCGCGGACTTCGACATCGACAAGGTCGCTGCCTTCACGCCGAAGCACGTAGACGCGCTCGTCGCCGATGAGAGCATCGTGCGGCATCGCGGCAAAATCGAGGCGGCGATCCAGAACGCGCGCGCCGTGCTGCAGATCCGGGCCGAACACGGCTCGCTCGCGAACTTCGTGTGGTCATTCGTCGACGACACGCCGATTCAGAACGAATGGGCTTCGTATAAGCATGCGCCTGCGTCGACGGAAGTATCGGACGCGCTGAGCAAGGCGCTCAAGCGTTATGGCTGCAAATTCGTCGGGTCGACGATCTGCTATGCATTCATGCAGGCGGTTGGCATGGTCAACGATCATGAGACGACTTGCATGTGCCGTGAGCGATGCGCGTCGCTGGGCAAGAAGGGGCGTCGTCGTAAGGCGGGGTAAGGCCAAGGGGTCCGTCGGACGCGCAAACTCGCGAATTGGCGCCTTTTCATGCTCGTAGTCGGTCCTTCGTCGGACGGCGCACGGTGGATACTCATCGCCATGCGCTCGCTCGATGTGCGCTCAACAACAAATAACTACCGCCTCGGACGCGGGAGACCAACCATGAAAACTCTTCGCTTCCTGACGCATCAGGACATATACGATCGGTCCGTCACGCATCTGTTCGAACAGAAACGCGCTGCATTGCTACCGAGGGGTGGCGGCGCCTACCGCGGCTATTGTGGCGGATGCCCGGTCGGCAACCTGATCAAGCCGCGCGACTATGTGACTGCGATGGAAGGCGTGCCCGTGCGCTTCATCGGCAAACCACCGACGGAAGTGCCCGCTTACATGGATGTCGGCGTGGCCGCGCTGAAAAAAGCGCTGCTGCGCGCCCGCATCAACGTGTATGACCCCGTGACCATCGCTCTGCTCAGTTGCCTGCAAAACGTGCACGACGTGTTCGGCACGTGGGAGTGGCACGACCGGCTGGGCTCGATCGCGCGCGAATTCGGACTGTCGGCCGAGCGGCTGAGGAACGCGGCGTAACGGCTGCCCCGGCGGCGCACAAATCCGACGCCGCAAAAGCAAAACGGCGGTGTGGCTTCTGTCGAAGCTCACACCGCCGTTCGGCGTACGTAAAAAGCGTGCTTAGTGCAGCTTTTTTGGCAGCATCTGGCTGCGCAGACGCTTGTGCAGGCGCTTAACAGCTGCTGCCTTCTTGCGCTTGCGAGCCGTAGTCGGCTTTTCGTACGACTGGCGCTCACGCAGTTCAGCGATCAGGCCATTCTTTTCGATTGCGCGACGAAAGCGGCGAATTGCCACTTCGAACGGCTCGTTTTCCTTCAGAAGAATCGTCGTCATGTAATTCCTAACTCAATCACTAGATACGGGTTTAATTGCTTGGCGGTAACCGCTCAGGTCACCACTTACGCACCGGCACTCCGGTCACTCCGATTCATGGCCAGTAACAGGCAAACGCGAGGCTCATAAACAACCCCGGCCAAACCACGAATGAAGCGAGAGGCAAAGCGGCCACGGAGGCCGGAAAAGAGAGGTGGGGAGTTCACCGCGGAACGCGGACAGACGTAATGCAAAAGCCGCGTCTGTTGCCGTTTCGCCAACCTTTCATCAATGAAGAACACTGACGAAACAGGCAAAGATCTCAATTCACTCCCGATGATATCAGGAAACTCTCCATCCTACCAGGGGTTTACCGATTGCGCCAGGCTTTTCCCTGGCGCCGATCGCCTTCGCGTGGGCGATCGAGGCGCCCGCCTTATCAGGCGCTCGCTTCGTCCAGTTCACGGATATCGTCGGCGGTGAGGGACAGGTGGACAGCTGCGATCAGGCTCTTCAACTGCTCGACCGAGGTCGCGCTCGCAATGGGGGCCGTAACGCTCGGCCGCGCGATCAGCCATGCAAGCGCGATCGCGGCCGGCGTGCTGCCGTGCCGTTGCGCGACGCGGTCGAGCGCGCCGAGAATCCGTAGGCCGCGCCCGTTCAGGTATTTTTCGACCCGGCTCCCGCGTGCCTTGCCGGCCAGATCGGCCTCGCTGCGGTATTTGCCCGACAGGAACCCGCTCGCGAGGCTGTAATAGACCACCACGCCGAGATGATTCGCCAGCGCCACCGGTTCGTTGTCGCCCTCGTATTGCGCGCGGTCGTACAAGTTGTATTCGGGTTGCAGCAACTGATACTCGGGCAGCCCGTGCTCGCGCGACACCGCAAGCGCTTCCTCGACGCGCGCGCCACTATAGTTAGACGCACCGATCACGCGCACCTTGCCCACCTCGATCAGCTTCTGATACGCACCGAGCGTTTCAGCGAGCGGCGTCGCGGAGTCGTCGTCGTGGGAGAAATAGACGTCGACGTAATCGGTTTGCAGGCGGCGCAGCGAGTCTTCTACGGCCGCCTGGATATTTGCCGCCGACAGCCCCTTGCGCTGCGGATGCTTCGACACCTTGGTCGCGAGCACGATCCGTTCGCGCTTGCCGCTTCGCCGGAACCACTTGCCGAGGATCGTCTCCGACTCCCCGCCCTGGTTGCCGGGCACCCAGGCCGAGTAGACATCGGCGGTGTCGATGAAATTGAGTCCGGCTTCGACGAACGCATCGAGGATCGAGAAAGAGGTGGCTTCATCGGCCGTCCAGCCGAATACGTTGCCGCCGAACATCAGCGGGGCGACCTGCAACGAGGAAGTGCCGATCCTGCGTAGTTCCATGATGGCTCCAGACTGGGGTGGACGGAATGGCGTGAGCGAACTGCTTGGGACGATGCCGGGACCGTTGAGCATACGCCGCCTTGCACCAGGTTGCAGCCGGGACCGACGGCTACGCTGCACGCCTCGTGCCTGAACGCAGTCGATGCATGGGACAAAAGATGACGCAATTGCTCGCGCGCGCCTCGAGCATTTTCAGAACACCGCTGGAGTTTTATGAATGCCGCCCTGCATTGTGCGCATTGCTGACATCCGCTAGCACCTCGAAATGCTCAGGCTTGAGCCCATCGCACCACCGCTGCCACATGATGCGAAACGCGCGCGACGCGGCATTGGCGATCGTACCCGCATCGATAAGGACCGACTGCCTGCAGTAGTCGCGAAGCTCCCGCCGCACTACCGCGAGCGCTTCGGGGTCGGCGGCCAGCGCGGCGCACTTGCGCACGAAGTCGTCCTTGTCCCGCGCGACGAAGGCCGCGTCTAGCCCGAGGTGCGAAAGCCACCCCGTGCTGCTGCGGCTCGCCATCGAAACGCCGGGCAGGGTCATGGTGGGCACGCCCATCCACAGCGCTTGCATGGTCGTGGTCGAATTGCCGAAGGGGAACGTGTCGAGACAGACGTCGATCAGATGGTGCTGCTGCAGGTAGTGCACGACGTTTCCACGCTTCAGAAAGCTGAGGCGACTCACGTCGATGCCTTCGCCCGCGAGCAGTCCGGTCAGTTTGGTGATCTGCTCCGGCTCGCTAATCGCACCGACGAGCAAGCGGGAATCCGGCACCTCGCGTAGCACCCGCGCCCAGAGCGCCACAACTTCGGGGCCGATCTTGACGATCCGGCTGAAGCTGCCGAACGTGATGAAGCCGTTCTTCAGCGCGGGCAGATCGTTGACTTCGGGCGCTTGCGGATGCGGCTTGAACGGCGCGAGCGCGGGGAGGAACACGAGTTTCTCGGAGAACCAGCTCTCGAACTGTTCAAGCGGCGTGACAAACCGGTCCGACAGGTAGTAATCGACGGAATCGAGACCGGTCGTGGCTGGGTTGCCGATCCAGCTCACCTGGACCGGCGCCGGCTTGCGCGCGAAGGTCAGGAGTCGGTTGCGGCCGGTATGGCCCGACAGGTCGATGAGGATATCGATGCCGTCGTTACGGATCTTCTGTGCGACGGTGTCGTCGCTCATACCGAAGATTTCGCTCCAGGTCCGTGCATGGGCGCGAATCTCCTCGGTGAAGCTGTCAGTCACCGTGTAGTTCGAATAGATGTGCAATGACAAGCTAGGGTCGCGCGCCAGGTGCTCCAGCACCGACAGGAAGAAATACGCAACCGGGTGATTGATCAGGTCGCCCGAAACGAAGCCAATCCGCAGACGCCGCGCCGGATCACGGTCGTTGGTGTGCCGGGGCCGACGCGTGTTCAGCGGTGCTTCGTGGCGTGCCGCGAACGCGCGGAACTCCGCGAATGCGCCGGCTGCATCGAGGTCGGGCTTGTGCATCAGGTAGAACAGCAGGTTGCTGTGTGTCACTGACTGCATCGGAGCCAGTTCAAGTGCGCGGCGAAAGGCGGTTTCGGCTTCGTCGTACAGTCCATGCTTGCCCAGCGCGCAGGCGAGCGAGTCGAATTCGTATGCATCGTTCGGCGCTAGCTCCACGGCACGGCGGAGATAGCCAATCCCCTCGGCGAATCTGCCCATTTCCAGCAAGGCGGAGCCCAAGTTGCGATGCAGTGAAGCATTCTCGGGGTATTTTTCGAGCGCCTGTCTGCAATGCGCCTCGGCACGCTGATACTGGCGAGTGACAATGAGCCGGTCTGCCAGTATTGTCTGGGCGAGGATGTGTTTAGGCAGCAAGCGGGCGGCATGCTCGGCCGCCTCGACGGACTCGTTGAAGCGTCCCGTGAGTTGCAGGACACGCCCAAGTTCGAACCAACATTCGCCGTGCGCAGGGTATTGCTGCGTCAGTCTGCGGGCAATCTTCAGCGCCGCTTCGAGTTTCCCGCTGTCCAACAAATGCTGGTATTGGCGCATCTCCTTGAGGCTTGCTCGGCGCGTATCGATTTTCACGCGCTCGTCCGTCTCGGGTGCCAGAGGAGGTGCGTTGCAACCGCTCGCATCGGCCTGCGGAGCGGTTGCCTCGCCCTCCGGATCAGACATGAGCCGCTCATTTTCCCCGTTAATCCGCGCGCCCAGCGTCCGGACGGCTGCATCGGGAAGACCTTGTTGGCGCGCGACGTCGAGCGCGATCCGCGCCGCCTCGGTCTGCTTGCTGGCGACGAGGGCGTTGATGTAATAGACCCAGATCTGCCCGTTCTGCGGCACCTGCCCGAGCACCGTCTCGAAATGCGGCACGGCCTCGGCGGGCCGCTCCGTTTGCATGAACAGCACGCCGAGGTGGTAGTGCGCGTCGGTGTGATCGCTCGCGACCTCCAAGACAGATGCATAGAGCGCTGCGGCCTCACCATATTCCTGCTTCTGATGATGGTCGATCGCGCTCTGCATGGCGAGCGCGATGTCGTGATTCTGCTGTAGTTCGGAGGCAAACGGGACGGTGTCGGCCGGAATAGGAAAAGCGGTCATGACGAGGGCGCGCGTGTGCGGCAGGAAGTCGGAACGATGAAATTATGGGGGGCGGACAATTGCGCCGATGGTCCGAGCTAGCGTCAAAACAGCCGCCAATTTGGCTTCGATTACGAGATACGCGGGGAATCCAGCGTGAAACTCAGCCTCAATGAGAAGAACGATGGCAGCGCAAAGGGTTTTGGGCAGTCGTGAACTCCTTCTTTCTTGCCTGAAGTGATTGCGAAAACGGTCCGTTCTCAAGTCAGAGCAACGGAAAGGCGAGAAAAAGCCCGCACAAGGCGGGCCGGGAAGCGCGCGCGCCGCGAACGGCGCGATGGAACGTTAGGGCAGCTTCAGTACCGCGCCACGTTCAGATACTGCCCGGCGTTCCGGCTCGCTTGCATGCTCGCCTGATACTCGGCGCCCAGCGCCTGCTGCGCGGCCTGCGCGGCCTCGACAATTCGGCTGTCGATCTCGTGGATCGCCTTGAGCCGCGCCATGACCTCCTGCGGCTGGGGTGCGCCGAGCGCCGTCAAGAGCGGCGAGCGCTCGTCCGCGATTTGCGCGGCACGCTCCCACTCGCCGACAGCGACCGCCAGTTCGAGCTCTTTCGTCATCTGCCAGATGCGCTCGATCGTTGCAACGTTCTGCATGACTCGCTCCTCGTTGCGCTCACTTCTTGTTCGTGGCGAGCGCGCCTGCGCTGTTGGCGCCACCGAACAGTTGCGTGAGGTATTGCGAGTTGCTGCTCATCGTCGCCATGAGCGTGTTGAGCGCCGTGAATTGCGCGGTGTACATGCTAGTGAGCTGGGCCTGCCACGCCGTGAGCGTCGTCTTCTGATTCGAGAGGCTCGTCAGCTCGCTGTTGATCGCATCCGTGCGGTTCTGGATGATGCCGCCGGACGAGGTGTAGGTCGTGATGCTGTCGTCCAGTTGCGCGGCGATGCCGTTCGTCGGGTTGAACAGCGAGGCTACGGCCGACTGTTTGTTCTGGAGCGCATTGCTGAGCGTCGTGTTGTCGACCGAGAGGGTGCCGTCCGCCTGGAGCGTGATGCCGATCGCGGCGAGCGTCGTCTTCGAGGTGCCGCTGCCCACGCCGCTGCCCACGATCTTGGCGAGCTGATTCTGGATCATGTTCACCGTAGAATCGCCGATCAGCACGCCCTGCGACGTCGAGTTCGCGTTGTACGCCGTCAGCGATCCCATCGTCGTAACGAGCGTGTTGTAGAGGCTGACGAAATTGTTGATCGCCGAGGACTCTGCGCTGGTGTTCTGCGCGATCGTGAGCGTCTGCGTGGTGCCGACCGCCGCTGCCGTGAGGTTCAGCGTTACGCCGGACACGGCCGCCGTCACGGTGTTCGAGGAGCTGGTTACGCCGACACCGCCGAGCGTAAAGTACGCATCCTCGGCGGCTTGCGTCTGGGTCCAGCCCGTGCCGGTAATGGTCGACTGGCTGGGGTTGATTGCTTTGCCGCTGCTATCGGTACCCGTGAGGTCGCTCGCACTGGAGATCGACCTGCCAGCGGTCGTCGTCACCGCGAGTTGGTTGAGGGCATCGGCGTTGCCGCTCGCATCCTTATTCGAATCGTTGACAGTGATGCTGATGCCGCTCGACGCGCCGGTCGAGGCCGATTGCAGCACGAGGTGCGCGCCGTCCGCGCCCGTCACCACGGTCGCCACTACGCCGGGATTGTCGTTTGCCGAATTGATCGCCGATGCAATGCCGGCGATCGAGCTGTTCGAGCTATTCAGGGAAATCGTGCTGCTCTTGCCGTTGACCGTCAGGGTCATCGTGGCCGCGCCGGAAGCCAGGTTCGTGGCCGAACCGTAGCCCGCCGAGGTGAGTACTTGCGACGTGGCGACCTGCGCCACATTGAGCGAGTACGAACCCGCCACCGCGCCGGTGCTGGCGGTTGCAGTCACACCGCTGCCGCTCAGGGTGGTGGAGAACGAGTTGAGCGTCGCGCCGTCGCTGAGCGGCCCGGCGGCTGCCTGCAACGCGGACAGTGCCGCGGATAGCGTGCCGTATGCCGAGATCAGCGTGTTGTCCGCGGTCTGCTCGGCAGCGATGGTCGCGGCCTGGCCGGCGGTCTTGGCGTTGACGAGCGCGCTGACGAGCGAACTTGTGTCCATCGACGAATTGGTCGAGCCGCTAATGATCGACTGGGCGGCTGCCTGCACCGTGGCGTTGGCGCTTGCGGTCGTGGTGGCGACTGCACTTGCGATCGCGCTGGTGGTGGATCCGGTTACGGTGGACATGAGAAGGCTCCGAGCGTCGGCAATGCCGGTTAAAGCGATTTAACAAGCGGGGTAACGCAGGAAAAGACAATCGGGAGGCAAGCCTCCCGACGGGTTTGCGTCCGGCGCGCATCGAGCCGCGCGCCGGATGCCTGCAGCGGGAAGCGCCTTACTGGAGGAGCTTCAGGATCTGCTGCGGTTGCGAGTTCGCTTGTGCCAGAACTGAGATACCGGCTTGCTGAAGCACTTGCGCCTTGCTCAGGTTCGCCGTTTCTTGCGCGAAGTCCGCGTCCCGGATCGACGACTGTGCGCTCGACAGGTCGGTCGATTGCGCTTGCTGCGTTGAGCCAATGACGCTGAAGCGGTTTTGCGCCGCGCCCAGCGTTGCCTGGAGGCTGTTAAGCGTGTTCAACGCGTTGTCGATCGATTCCATCGCCATGCTGCCGCCGCTCTGGGTGCTGATGTCGATCTTTGCAACAGTCGACGGCGTGTTGAACGCATTGATCTGAGCAATTGCATTGGCGTTGTCGAGTCCAGCTTGAGCTGCGTCGACGGCACTTTGCGATCCGGTGCCAGCGGCGAGATTTGCCTTGGCGGTACTGAGCGCAGTCTGGTAGGCGGACGCAGAGCTCACGGCGGCATCCGCAAGCGTCATAGCCGCACCGGTGCCGTTGAAGCTGCTGGCTGCCGCACCGAACACACCCGAGACTTCAGCGCTGGTCAGTGCCTGGTTGTTCTGATCCGTGAACGTGAAGCCACCGCTGCCGTCGGAGAGCACGTTGATGGAGGTGATCGTGGCCGTTCCAGTCGTAGCAGCACCGGCCGAGTCCAGCGACAGGTTGGTGAGCGTGCCGAGCGTATTGCCCTTTACCGGCACGCCGTTGCCGAGCTTCGCAGCCGACATGTCTTGCGTCAGGTTCAGGCTGATCGTCTGGCCAACGTTCGCGCCGACCTGGAACGACACGTTGCCCATCGTACCGTCGAGCAGGTTCATGCCGTTGAACGTCGTTTGCGACGCGATACGGTTGACTTCCGAAACTTGCTGTGCAACTTCCTTCTGCAGCGCTGCACGGTCATCGTCGGTCATCGAGCCGTTCGCCGATTGCGTAGCCAGCTGGCGGATACGCTGCAGGCTGTTCGTCAGCGACGCCAGGCCGCTCGATGCCGTTTGCACCATCGAAGTGCCGTCGTTCGAGTTCGACACACCCTGGTTCAGACCGTTGATCTGGGTCTGCATGATGTTCGAGATCGCAAGACCTGCTGCGTCGTCCGCTGCGCTGTTGATGCGCTTGCCCGACGACAGGCGCGTGATCGCCTGCGACAGCGCGCTACCCGAACCAGACAGGTTCTGTTGCGCGACGAGCGAGTTGATATTGCTGTTGATTCCGAGCATTGAAATTCTCCTGATGGGGCCCTCGGCCCAGTAACGGCAGCGGTTCGTTGGTTGGCCGCCTTGTTTGTGATTACGACCCCACCCGGGAAAACTTTAGCCACTTGTTGATACGCCCCTGCCCCCTTCCTACGTCAGCGCGTCGCGGGGGACACGTCATTAGAGATCGGGGGAACCTGGGCTTCGTCCTTCGGGTTTCCGCCGTTTGAGGCTCGGGGGCGTCGATGACCTCTTTCGCGTCGCAATGCTGATGCGTCGCGGATCGCGCTCGATGTGCGCCCGACCTTACGGCTTCGAAATACAAAGCCCGCGCTGCCCGTCATCGGTCGAATTGAACCGCGCTTCGCGCTCAATTCGGGCCGCCACCGCGCGAGCTCATACCTTAAGCTGCAAATCCACGATTCCCCCACGCCCACCGTGACCGCTACGAGCCCACTCGCCCCCACGCGCCAGCACATTCTGAGCGAAGCCACCGCCCTGAGCGCCACCGGACAGTTCGCCGACGCACTGGCGCTGCTTGCGCCTCTGGTCGGCACGGAGGCCACCCCCGAGGACGCGCAGCACGCCGATGCGCTCAACCTCGCGGCCGTGTGCGCGACGGGTGCGGGCCGGCCCGCGCACGCGCAATCTCTATGGTTGCGCTGCATTCAGGCGAAGCCGGATTTCGCCGATGCGTATCTGGGCCTCGGAGCGATGCTCGCGACCCTCAACCAGCTTGCCGAAGCGGAAGCGGTTTATGGACTGCTTGCTGCGATACGCCCCGAGGATCCCGATGTCCACAGCAATCGCGGCATTGTCCTGCACCGTCTCGGACGGCACGACACCGCCGAGGCCGCGTACCGCGTGGCGCTCGCTCTTCGCCCGAATCACGTCGACGCGAATTACAACCTCGGCATCGTGCTTCACGAGCAGCGCCGCCTCGACGAAGCGGAGGCGGCCTATCGCACAGCGCTCGCCGCGAATCCTCAATTTGCGAAGGCGAACAACAACCTCGGCAATCTTTTGTGCGAACGCGGCCGGATCGAAGAGGCTGAAGAAGCGTATCGGCAGGCTCTGCTCGCGCACCCGCAATACCCCGAGGCACTGAACAACCTAGGCGCCATTTACAGGACGCGCGGCCGGCTTCGCGAAGCCGAGCTGGCCTGCCGGCTCGCGCTTCAGATCCGGCCGGCCTACGCGGACGCGCTCAACAACCTCGGCTGTGTGCTCACCGAACTCAAGCGCCTGCCCGAGGCGGAAAACGCCTACCGGCAGACGCTTGCGTTGCGCCCCGCGTTCGCCGAGGCGCACTACAACCTCGGTTGCGTGCTGCACGCCCTGGACAAACTGGCCGATGCCGAATCCGCGTATCGCGACGCGCTTCGGCTCGCGCCGAACCGTGTCGAAGCGGCCAATAACCTGGGCTGCACGCTGCTGGCGCAAGCTCGCCTCCCCGAGGCACTCACGGCGTTTCGCCACGCGCTCTCATTGCGCGCCGATATCGCCGAAACCCACTTCAACATCGGCAGCATCGTGAAAGAACTCGGCGACCTGGAGCAAGCCGAAGCCGCCTATCGCCGCGCGCTCGCACTGCGCCCCGACTACGGCGACGCGAAGTTCCGTCTCGCCACGCTGCTCATCAGCATGGGCCGCTTCGAGGAAGGCTTTCTGCTCTACGAATGCCGCTACCACATGCCTGGCTTCGCGCATCACGCCTCGCAGTCGATGCTGCGGTGCCCGCGCTGGCGAGGCGAGCCGCTCGCCGGCAAATCACTGCTCGTTTGGCAGGAGGATGGACTGGGCGACATGCTGCAATTCGGGCGCTATCTGCGCCTCTTGAAGGCCCAGGGCGCCGCTCACGTCGCGTTTGCCTGTATGGCACCGCTACAACGCCTGTTCGCCGATGTCGATGGAGTCGACGCCGTGCTCACTCATGACGAAGCCTCCGCGCGTGCCGGCGATTTCGATTGCTGGACCAGCGCGCTCAGCGCACCGCTGTATCTAGGCACGACGCTCGACACGATTCCGCCGCCCCTGCGCATCACCTTGGCCCCGTCGCGCGTCGACCATTGGCGCGCGCGCCTTGCCGCTCTGGGCGCGGGACACCGCGTGGGTCTCGTGTGGAAGGGCAACCCGAAACACCACAACGACGTGCACCGGTCGCTACCGTTGCTCAACGCACTTGCGCCGCTGTGGAGCCTGCCGGACGTGAAGTTCGTGAGCCTGCAAAAAGGCGCGGGGGAAGACGAAGCGCTGTCATTTCCTGCGAGCCTCCCGATCCTGCCTCTCGGCGCGGACCTCGAAGACTTCACCGACACGGCTGCGGTCATCTCGCAACTCGATCTGCTGATCTGCGTGGACACGTCGACAGCACATCTGGCAGCCTCGCTCGGCAAACCATGCTGGGTGCTCTTGCCGGCACGCGACGTGGACTGGCGCTGGATGCACGGCCGCGACGACTCGCCGTGGTATCCCGATACAGTTCGTCTGTTCAGGCGAGGGCTGGATGAACCGTGGCCCGCTGTCGCGGAGCGCGTGCGACAGGCCTGCGCTGCGTGGTTCGGCGCGTGACATCAACGCCGCGCTTGCGGTGCAGTGAGCAGACAATTAATTAGGCCTGTGCGTGACGCGCACCGCCGTCTGGCGATCTCCCTGGCGGCATATGCTCAACGATCATCCCGGTTTCGTCCGCGTGAGTCCCGCGCTCATGTTCGGGCGCCTTCGCATTCGGCTGCGACCGCCGGCAAAGCCGCCTCGTTCTCGATCCTTGCCCCTCTTTTCCGACGCCGGAATTCAACCCGCAATTTGAGCCGGAATTACCATTCTTTTCATATTTAGGCTCAACCTGCGGGACTCTATACTGCCTCGACGAAATTCCGTTCTCGAATCTGGAACGCAGCAAATGCGCGAGTCACTTGCTGCTGGTCGTCCTCCGTCATGCCGAACCAAAGCGGCAACCGGATCAGCCGGTTCGCCTGCGATTCCGTCACCGCGAGCGAGCCGTGCGTGCGGCCATAACGCAGCCCCGCAGGCGAAGAATGCAGCGGCACGTAGTGAAAGACCGCATCGATCCCGTTTTGACGCAGCCGTTCCAGAACACGCTGTCGCTCGCTGAGCGATTCGACCAGCACGTAATACATATGCGCATTGTGCTGGCAGTGCTCCGGAACGACAGGCCGCCTCAGCATGCCTTTCGCCTCGAACGGCTCCAGCATGGCGTGATAGCGCGACCAGTTTTCCAGTCGCGTTTTCGTGATCTGCTCGGCCTCTTCGAGCTGGGCCCAAAGAAAAGCGGCAATCAGCTCGCCGGGCAGAAACGACGAACCGATGGATTGCCACGTGTACTTGTCGACCTGGCCGCGATAAAACTGGCTTCGGTTCGTGCCTTTTTCACGGATGATTTCCGCGGCTTCGGCGTATTCGGGCCGATTGACCAGCAATGCACCGCCTTCGCCCGAAATCACGTTTTTCGTTTCGTGGAAACTGTAGGTGCCGAGGTCGCCGATGCTGCCGAGCGCCCGCCCCTTGTACGTCGCCATCACCCCTTGCGCGGCGTCTTCCACCACCTGGAGATTATGGCGTTGCGCGATCTCCATGATCGTGTCCATTTCGCACGCAACGCCTGCGTAATGCACCGGCACGATCGCGCGCGTACGCGGCGTGATTGCGGCTTCGATCAGACGCTCGTCGAGATTGAGCGTGTCTTCCCGAATATCGACAAATACCGGAATGCCGCCGCGCAATGCGAACGCATTGGCCGTCGATACGAAGGTATAAGACGGCATGATGATTTCGTCACCGGGCTGGATATCCAGCAACAGCGCGGCCATTTCGAGCGCCGCGGTGCACGAGTGCGTGAGCAGCGCTTTATCGCAGCCGGTCGTCGTTTCCAGCCAGGTGTGGCATCGCTTGGTGTACGGGCCGTCGCCGGCCAGTTTTCCGTTGATGTGAGCCTGTGCAATGTAGAACAGCTCTTTGCCGCCCATATGGGGCTGATTGAACGGGATCTTTTTCATTTTATGACTCTAGTCTCGACGCAGAATTGCGAGTCCGAATCCAGTCGCTCCGAACCGGTCGCCGTTGTAAAGCATGTATCGTTCGTTTTTATGATCGAACACGTACGGGTACTCGATCATGTTGGCGTCCCAACCTTGCGGTGACGGCTCGATGCCGACTTCGTCGAGCGCGAGCACCCAGTTTCTGCCGTCGGCGCTTTTTGCATAACCGATCTGATAAGGCGTGCCGCTGCCGCTGCGATACGAAAACCACATCTCGTAGCCGCCTTGCGGATGCAGACAAACGGTGGGGCGAGAAAACGCCTGTGCCGTGCCGAGGTGATGCGGCACGACCTGACCGTGACGGACCCACTGATCGCCGTCGTCGGAGGTGGCGTAGTTGAAGACGTGCAGCATTTCACCGTTACCGGCATTCCACGTCACGGTGGAGCCGTACCACATCTGCAAACCGCCGCCCTCGGCGCCCATCACCCACGGATACGACAAGCTGACGGGATCGCAGGCATCGGAGCCCATCAGCATTTCGACGCGACTTTCGTCGAGCATCAGATCGTCGGTAACGGGCACCCGGCCGATATCTCCGCGCCAATGTCCGCCTTCGGGGTTTTGCCAGCCCATGAACAGCATGTAGCGGATGCCGTTCGCGACATAGCAATTGCCGATACTCACGCCGGCGGCATAAAAACTGCCTGCGGGGCCGTGAATCAGGAATGGCTCGCGATGCGTCGCGACAATCCCGCGCCGGACAATATCGACATCGACCGCGCCGACCGACGAGCGATTTTGCTCATCGCGGCCGCTATAGAAGATGCGATAGACGTCGCCATCCAGCTGCAAAGGCAGCGGATTAGCCGCGTGCGAACGCAGTTTGGGATGCCCGCCTGTTTCGGGCGGGCAGAAGATCATTCGCTGCTTCTCCCACCGTGGCGTCCTGTTCATATCCCGCGGAGCCTTGTGCTGGGAACGCGCGAACGTTCCGTCGCCTGGCCGATATAGACGCCTTCGCTTTCGGCATTGGCCAACAGGATGGCGCCGGCGCCAACCACGCATCTATCGCCGATCTGAATATGATCGCGAAGCGTCGCATTGACGCCGATAAAACACTGCTCGCCGATCTTTACGCCGCCCGACACGACAATGTGCGAAGCCACGAAGGTGTGATCGCCGATCTGCGAGTGATGGCCGATATGATTGCCGCTCCAGAGCGTCACGTTGTTGCCGATCGTGGCGAACGGCTGGATCGTGTTGTCTTCGAGGATGAAACAGTTCTCGCCGATCCGGTTGGGGTCCGGCACATACGCACGCGAGCTGACATAGCTGGCGATGCCATAACCCATTGCCTTCGCCGCCAGATATTTCTCTTTGCGAATCGCATTGAGCTTCGAATAACTCAGAGCGATGAACATGTCGTACTTGTCAGCGGGGTAAGTCGAGGCCAGCGATTCGAACGCCACCACCGGCCGACCGCAGAACACCGGCTTGTCGATCCAGGCCTCGTCGACCGTAAACGCGGCGACTTCACGATCCGAATCGTGCGTGAAGTAGAAGTGCGCGAGCTCAGCAATGTCACCGGCGCCAAAAATCACCAAGGGTTTCTTCATGGTTTCTGCCTTACGAGGATGGTGAACTCGTACAAACCGTAGTCGTGCAACAGCGCGACGTGCGGGGAATAGCGGCGCTTGCAGAAATCGAATGCCCAGGCCGGGTCGGCGTAATAGAGGTAGTCGCGCATCTTGTCGCGGTCGGAATACGACGTCAAACAATTGAAGGAGAAACCTTCACGACTGGATTCGGCGATCACATCGAGCGTTGCTTTGACGTAGTCGAGCCACTCGCCGTCCGTGCGCTCCATCCGCACATTGAAAATGCCGCTCGCCACGCTATAGTCGGCCGGCTCGGCGGGGCGTTCGGTAAACAGGAATTTCGCGTTATCGGCTTCGGCATGGCGATTGCGTGCGGCGACCACCATGTCGTTGCTGATGTCGGTGCCGACATAACTGAAATCGCGATGCGTCGTCGACAGAAAGTCGTAATACGCGCCGTACCCGCAGCCGATATCGTTGATCGAAAACTGTCGATCCGGGGCGATCACTTTGGAAAGCTGGACGAATCGCAGCGTCTGGCCTTCCTCGCCGTTCCAGTCAACGCCGCGCGGGCTTTCCCCGTGCTCGCTGAGCTTGCCGCTGTAGTACTTCGCCACTTCGGCGTGAATCGTGTCGTTATTCCGGGTCATATTTTTTCCTGATTACTGTCGCGATTCGCGCTGCGCGAAATAAGCATCGACAGAGGCGGGCTCCTGATGACCGAAGCCTAGGATCGCCTGATCCCGGGGCGTCAACGCCGCCGAAGCCAGATTGGCTGGAATATTGATCTGCTGCTTGAGGTACGGAATGGTGAATACGTGATTCACCGCGCGGCGTTGCAATGGCGAACTGTTGATGCCGCCGCAGTGGTAAAGCATGCAGTCCAGCAGAATGAACGAGCCAGCTTTGGCTTCGACCTGAAGCGCATTGCGGCGCACGTATTCGTCGCTCGGGAATTTCTCGGACTTGTGCGAGGCCGGGAGAATAAAGGTCGCACCGTTCCGGCTCGTGAAATCGTCGACGCAAAAGAGCGCGTTGATGGCGATCGGACGCGACGCCACAAAATGCTGGTACGGCAAATCCCGGTGCCACGCGCCCTGGCTGTACGCCTCTCCAGGCGGATTCACCAGTGCATTCTGCTGATTCAGAATGAACGTCCCGGTGATGGCGCACCTGAGCGTATCGAGTAGCGCCGTATTCAAGGCCAGGTCGAGGAACGAGCGGCTATCGAGCGTCAGCGGCGAGCGCACCGTATGAAACTCATTCAGACGGCGCAGGCGGTCTTCGCCGAAATGATCGATATAGGCGTGGCGCACCCGTTCGAATTCCGCCTGCAATGCCTGCAAACCGGCGGCGTCGTATCCGGCGTCGAGAACGGCATAGCCGACATTGCGGAGGCTTTCGGCCGCGAGTTCTGCTTCGGAGGTTCCCTGGACCTGTTCCGTTATGCCGTAACGGCCGGTGGGGACAGTGCGTTCGACGAACATGGTTTCAGTTTTCCCGTCTTCCGACATCACGACGCGACGTACTTCATATACTGCGCCGAGGATTTCCCGCAGTTGAACAGCAGGTCCAGGATGGTCACGCCGTGCGTGAACTCTCCCCACTGCTGCAGATACTCTGGATACCCGGCGTACTCGAACCACTGCAATTCGATTCCGGCATTCTGAAAAATGCTCTCGTCGACGTAGTCTTTCGCCGCCGGCCCCGAGATATAGGTCGCCCCCCCGGCTTGCGCACAGAGATCGGCCAGCCGCTCCGTTTTGCCATCCGCCAGCACGTAATCCGACGAACTCGTAATACGCGTCTTGATGCCTAGATACTTACAAATCTCGCTGATCAGACTTCGATTGAAATCCGAAAGCAAGACGAACGATTTTTCCTCGTAGAACGGCGCAAGCCAAGCCGCGATTTCTTCGAAGTGCGGCGCCCGGCGGTAGTTCTGCGTCAACGCCTTCCAGTGATTACCGGCCCAGGGCGTATCGCTGTCTATCTCCGTTTCATTGATTTTCTGGTCGTAACGGCCCTTGACGCGCACGGGCACCGTTAGCCATTGAACGCCTTGCGGCGTTTTGATCTGATTGCGATTGCGCCAGTCGCGTCGCGTGTATTGCATGTCGTCGTAGAGAATGAACTCGTCGACGGCCGCGATCATGTCGAAATATCCTTTCCACGGAATGTAGTTGGATTGGACGATGGCAACTTTTTTCATTGCACTTGCATTCCCGCTTGAATGGTTCCCGCCTCGGTCACAAGCGCCCAATCGAAAGTCGGCAGCGCGAGCAGTTGAGCGGCGGCGGCTTCGTATTCCCGCGGATTGGCGGCTTTCAGATATCGCAGTTTCGTCGTCCATTCCGGCAGGATGTCCTGCTGAGTAGTCAGCACAACACGAATCAAATCCCTGTACGGCGTGGAGTCGATATAACCGAAGGTCCGGTCGATCTGCTCGCCGCAACCTTCGGGATCGAGAACAAGCACGCCGCGCACGATTTCCGACGCACTCTCCGTTTGCGACGGCGGCTCGGGTTGTTCGACACCCAACGCGCTCATTAGCGCGCCTTCCAAAGACGCGGGCAATTCGCGCAGCGAATGCCATCTGCGCACCTTGGCCTGCGCCGTATGCGCCAGTTGCCGGCGCAGCGACGGCGTCTCGATCAATTTGCCGATGGCATCGATCCAGTCTTGCTCGGTGTCGTTCGCCAGCAAGCCGTCGTAACCGTTTTGGATCGCCGCGCCATACGCCGCGCGCGCGCTCGCGATGGTGGCCATACCGGCCGCGGAGAATTCCAGATACGACGCCGTCGAGCCGCTTTCATTGAAAGCGGTATTGTCGAGCGGCACAAGCGCGATATCGAGCCCGAGCTCATGCAGTTGACGCGCGCGCTCGTCGAGCGTCGGCGCGACTTTGACGAACCGGGCGCCCCGGCCTGCACCCCAGCCCGCAGGAGATGTCTCGCCCACGAACGCGAATTTGACCTGGTTGCCGTAACGGTCATGAATCTTGCGAAGCGCTTTGTCGAGCACCGCGAAATTCGACGCTTCCAGCGAATTGCCGAATACACCGATACGAACCACCGGCGCGGCCGCGCGAACCGGATGCTCGAAGAGCTCGAATACCACCTGGCTCGGTACGACATGCACGCGCGACGAGATCGCGCGATACGCGTCGGCCAATTGCTCATTGGCCACGATTACCGCATGGGCATGTTGCACGGCATAGTCGATCGATGCCTTGAACTGCTCGCTCTGCGCATCGAAACGCGCGTCCGTATCGTAGACAATGGGGATGCCGAGACGGAACAACTGTTTCAGCGCATCGAGCGAGAACATGCCGACGATGGCCCGTTGAAGCACGATCAGTTGCGGCGGATTTGTAAGGTCGACGTTGACCTGACCGTCCTGCAACCCTGACACGACTTCCCAGTCGTCCGGCGCGAGACCCAGCGGCTTGATGAGGCGCATGAGCGGCGCGGTGGCGCCTGCGGGATCGGCCGACAACAAAATCACGCGCTTTTTTGCGGGAATCGGGCCGGCTTGCGCGGCTTGCGCGGCTTGCGCGGACGCGATTTTGCGCACACGCGCTTGGGTCCGATCGATGAAAGCTTCGAGTTCGCGCAGGAACGATTGATTGACCTGCTCGTAGACCTCGGGAACGCGATCGATCGTGCGCCGCGCATGCTCGATCTGTTCGGGCGAATTGCCCCACGCCGAACCGACATCGGTCAGGTAGCTCGGCGGCGGCATGTCGAGCATGACGTTATTCGGCAGATACACGACCGGGCATCCGCACAGCATCGCCTCGAAGCAGGCTGTCGAGGGCTCGTACGTGTAGAGGAATTCGGCCGACCGATAAAGCGCGGCAAGCTGTTCGGGCGTGCGCCGCACGACACGGAACGATATTTCCGTGCACCCTTCCGTAATCGGACTGAGTTGCCCCCCGCGGCCCAAATAGCGATTAATGAAGACCAGACTGCCCGAGCGCTTCGTATCGTCGACGCCGTCGCGGTTGTAAATGCTCGTATTGATGAGCGGCAGTTGCAGCAGATCCGCTTCCATACCCGCAGGAACGACACAGCTTCCATGCGCGTAAATGAGGTCGTCGGCGCCCCACGTATATCCTTTCTGATGCAGAAAGCCCGGCACATTCAGCAGATAGCGGACGACGTGGCGGGCGTTGGCAGGATTGCCGCTCACGACCTCCGGATAAACGATGATCGGCTCGCGATTTTCGGCGCGATGACGCTCGACCTCCTTGAGCGTGAGCGTGGGCGTGCGCAGACCGGGAGACACCTTGTCGGTCGTGACGTAGGCTTCTTCGCCTGCCAGATTGAGCGCATGACACAGGTAGTGCATCGCGCGAATGCCGCCGGATGCAAGCGTGAAATCCGGCGCATAGACGTAGTACGGCGAGTTGAGCTTGGCAAATAATTGCAGCTGGCGATTCATGAGTTTCTACTTTGCCGGGAAGGGGAGCCGATTAGCGGATCGCTACAGATGAGGATGAGACTAAATCGGATTGGGCTCAAACAAACCCCCGAACTGACGGTCAAATCCTCGCCAATTCCTCTGCCAGTCCATTGAATCAGAAGAATCGGCGGTAATGGGTCGTGTTTGACGGGGGCGATCGAGGACCTGGCGTCGGCGCTTCATGCGTCGTGCGTGACGCTGCGCGGGGCCGGCGCGGCGTTGCTCGCCCGCGCGCAGGCCGACGGCCATGCGCGCGCCGATCGTGTGTTCGATTTGATTACCGGGGAGATTTTGGCGAAGCGCGGCGCGGGAACGGATTGACGAGCGTGCCTTGCCCGCGCAATCGACCGCCGCCGACTATGAACTTTAGGGGGAAAAATTCTTGGCGCGCCCGGCTGGGATCGAACCAGCAACCCCTGCCTTCGGAGGGCAGTACTCTATCCATTGAGCTACGGGCGCATCACTACAAACTGCGGGGACTTAACACGAAAGCGCGACAACCAGAATGGACTCGACGCCAACGCGAGAGACCGCAAGCATACCCGGTTTCAGCCGAACCGTCCACCGGACGGCCTCCGACGCCCGCCTCAGCGTCTTCCCCGAGCTCTGTCATCGTCCATGCCGATCCGGGTAAACGCCTGCTGAACACCCTCCAGGCCCCCTCGCCGCCGCCGAAACCTTGCGTCTATAATCGTCCGTGGCTGACAAAGAACAAGAAGTTGCCGTCGCGCTGTACCGCTCACATACCCACGGAGACGAGACAAGCATGAGCGAAGCACCACACGGAGCCCCGATCAAAACCCCAGCACAGCTCATCGCCGCGGTCATCGCCGGGTTCGCTGTGCCGATCATCATTATCGTTCTGCTCGCCGTCTACGTCGATAATTCGACACGCACCGGCGCCGGCACCGACTCCCTCTCCGAAGCCGAAGTCACCTCCCGCATCCATCCGATCGCCCAGGTCGAGATCCGCGACGCCAACGCCCCGCGCGTCTACAAGACCGGCGAGGAAGTCTACAAGGCGGTCTGCTCGGCGTGTCACGCGTCGGGTGCCGCAGGCGCGCCGAAATTCACCAACACCGCCGACTGGGCGCCGCGCATCGCGCAAGGCTTCGACACGCTGTGGCACACCGCGCTGTCCGGCAAGGGTGCGATGCCACCGCGCGGCGGCACCAGCCCCGACGACTACAGCGACTTCGAGATCGCGCGCGCGGTCGTCTATATGGCGAACAATTCGGGCGCGAGCTTCCCCGAGCCGGCGCAGCCGGCGGCGGGCGCGGCGGCGGCATCGGGTGCCGCTGCGGCATCCGGCACGGCAGCCGCATCGGATGCAGGCGCGGCCCAAGCCGCCGCGGCGATGGCCGCCATGGCCAGCGTGCCGCAGACTCCCGCCCCGGCAGCGGGCGGCGCACAAAGCGCGGATGCTTCGCAGGCCGGCAAGGCGCTGTATCAGTCGGTATGTCAGGCTTGTCACGCGGCCGGCGTGCTGAACGCGCCGAAGTTCGGCGACAAGGAAGCATGGGCACCGCGCCTGAAGGACTCGATGGACACGGTCTACAACTACGCGCTGCACGGCAAGGGCGCGATGCCGCCGAAGGGCGGCTCGAATGCATCGGATGCGGACGTGAAGGCGGCGGTCGACTATATGGTCAGCGCGGTGAAGTAAAACGGGCGGCATCGGCCGCTAAACTAAAAATCCCTGCATGCGCTACCGCGCTGCAGGGATTTTTTTGTACGCAATGACAAGCAACCGCACCGGGCGGCCACTTGAAGCCCCGCCCGCTCACGCCTTCTGCAACAGCGCCTTCAAACTCGCGAGCCGGTCCTTCGGCGACATCGGCGCTTCTTCCGGAGTCGGCGGCGGCGCATCGTCGAGCAGCATTTCGTTGATGAAGCGCGACGGCTCGCAGACGATGGTCTCCCGCGCCCGCTTACGCTTCTTGCACCAGTTCAGATGCAGGCTGCGCTGCGCGCGCGTGATCGCGACGTACATCAGCCGGCGCTCCTCCTCGATGCGCGCGTCGTCGATCGGCTCGTCGTCCGCGCCGCCGCGATGCGGCATGATGCCTTCCTCGACGCCGACCAGAAATACGTGCGGATACTCGAGCCCCTTCGACGCATGCACGGTCGACAGCCGCACCGCATCCGGATCTTCCTCGCGGCCTTCGAGCATCGACATCAGCGCGACCGTCTGGATCAGGCCGAGCAGGTTCTTGCCGGTGTCGCCGAGGCCGTCGGCGGTGTCGTAGCCGGTCGCCTCGCTGCCGGCCGCCGGCTCCTCCTTCGTGCCCTTGCGCTTCAGCCACTCGATGAACTCGAGCACGTTCTGCCACTTCGCCTGCGCCTGGCGTTCATCGAACGCGTCGTACAGATACGCTTCGTAGTGGATCGCTTCCATCAGCTCGTCGAGCAGCGTGCCTGCCGCGTCCTTCTCCGCGCGGTCGGTCAGGCGCTGCATGAAGTCGCAGAACGCGCGCATCGGCTCGATCTGACGCGGCGACAGCCGCGCCTCGATGCCGCCCATGTAGACCGCCTCGAACAGCGACACCTTCGCCTGGCCCGCGAACGCGCCGAGCGCCTCCAGCGTCGTATTGCCGACGCCGCGACGCGGTGTCGTGATCGCGCGGATGAACGCGGGGTCGTCGTTCGCATTGGCGATCAGACGCAGGTACGCGCAGATGTCCTTGATCTCGGCCTTGTCGAAGAACGACTGGCCACCCGACAGCACGTACGGAATCCGTTCACGGCGCAGCACCTGCTCGAAGATGCGCGCCTGGAAGTTGCCGCGATACAGGATCGCGTAGTCACGGAAATTCGCGCGCCGCTCGAATTTGTGCGCGGACAGCCGAAACACGACCGACTCGGCCTCGTGCTCCTCGTCGTTGCAGCCCGTCACCGTGATCGTGTCGCCCATGCCGTGCTCGGACCACAGCTTCTTCTCGAACAGCTTCGGGTTGTTCGCGATCACGTTGTTCGCGGCGGTCAGGATGCGCACCGTCGAGCGGTAATTCTGCTCGAGCTTGATCAGGTGCAGATTCGGAAAATCCTTGCCGAGCTGGCCGAGGTTTTCGAGGGTCGCGCCGCGCCAGCCGTAGATCGCCTGGTCGTCGTCGCCGACCGCCGTGAACGCCGCGCGCTTGCCGGCCAGCAGCTTCACCAGTTCGTACTGGCACGCATTGGTGTCCTGATACTCGTCGATCAGCAGATAGCGCAGCTTGTTCTGCCAGCGGTCGCGCACCTGCTCGTTGCTCGCGAACAGTTCGGCGGGCAGGCGGATCAGATCGTCGAAATCGACCGCCTGATACGCATGCAGCGTCGCCACGTAGTTGCGATAGACGATCGCCGCCTGGTGCTCGTCCTCGGTCGATGCGGTCGCGATCGCCTGCTCGGGCATGATCAGGCCGTTCTTCCACAGCGAGATGATCGACTGGATTTTGCGGATGAAGCCCTTGTCCGTCGAGCCGACCTGTTCCTGGATCATGCCGAAGCAGTCGTCGGAATCCATGATCGAGAACTGCGGCTTCAGGCCGACGTGTTCCGCCTCCTGCCGCAAAATCTGCACGCCGAGCGAGTGGAAGGTACACACCGTCAGCTGGTTCACGGGCACCTTGCGGCCTTCCTTGCCCGGGGCGGTCAGCGTCTTGCCCTCGAGCAGCTTGCCGACGCGCTCGCGCATTTCCGCCGCGGCCTTGTTCGTGAACGTGACGGCGGCGATGTGGCGTGGCTCGAAGCCCTTCGCTTCGATCAGGTGCGCGATTTTCTGCGTGATCACGCGTGTCTTGCCGCTGCCGGCGCCGGCGAGCACGAGACAGGGACCGTCGAGATAACGGACCGCTTCACTTTGAGCGGGGTTCAGGCCTGCGGACATCGTTTGTGGATGGGTAAAACGGTTGAGGGCCGCTGAGGTCGGACTGGCGGGCAGCGCCGGCCGAAGGCCCGGGGCATGCTGCGCGGCTCGATGCGCGCGAGAGGTGCGATGTTAACATGGACAACCGCGATGGACCCCCGCAATGGGGTGATGCTCAGCCCCCGGTCCAGCCCGCAAATGCCACAATGATGAGATTGCGCGCCGCCGCCGCGGTGGCAAGGCGGCGCGCCGTTCCTCCAGGAAGAATCGCATGTCCGCATCGCTGAAGGTTGGATTGATGGGCTACGGCTTCGCCGGCGCGACGTTTCACGCACCGGTGATCGAACATTGCGGACGCGCGAGCGTCGCCGCGATTGCGACCGGGCAATCCGAGCGCGCGCACGCCGACTATCCGCACGCGAAGATCGTCGCCGATCTCGACGCGCTGCTCGCGCTCGACGACATCGACTGCGTCGTGATCGCGACGCCCAACGACACCCACTTCGACCTCGCGCGCCGCACGCTCGAAGCCGGCAAGCACGTGGTCGTCGACAAGCCTGTCACGCTGAGCGCCGCCGACGCCCACACTCTCGCGAATATCGCGCTCGCCCGCAGCAAGCTGTTCGCACCCTTTCACAACCGCCGCTGGGACGGCGATTTTCTGACCGTGCGCGATCTGCTCGCGCGCGTGGAGCTCGGTCGCGTCACGCACTACGAATCGCATTTCGACCGCTTCCGGCCGGGCGTGCGTCAGCGCTGGCGCGAGGACGCGACGCGCGGCGGCGGTCTGCTGTTCGATCTCGGTCCGCATCTGATCGACCAGGCGCTCGCCCTCTTCGGCGCACCGCAGACCGTCTCGGCGACGGTGCGCACGCATCGCGACGACGCAAGCGCCCCCGACTACGTGCACATCCAGCTCGGCTATGGGGAGTTCGAGGTCGTGCTGCATGCAAGCGCGTTGACCGCATTGCCGGGACCGCGCTTTGCGATCCATGGCACGCGCGGCAGCTATGTGAAGCACGGCCTCGACACCCAGGAAGATCAGCTGAAAGCCGGCCTGCGCCCCGGCGACGCAGGCTTCGGCGCCGGCAACACGCCAGGCGTGCTGCACGTGCTCGAAGGCGACCAGGAAGTCGAGCGCGAATTGCCGACCCGCAACGGCGAGTACGCAGGCTTCTACATTGCGTTGGCCGACGCGATCCAGAACGGCGTCGCATTCCCGGTCAGCACGCGCGACGCGGTCGACGTCATGACGATCATCGAACTGGCCGCGCGCAGCTCCGAGCAGGGCGTGCGGCTGCCGTTCGAGCGCATTCGCTGAGCCTTGCATCGCTGTGCGTCGCACCGTGCTCGCGCGGTCTGTGTACCGAAAACGGGATGACCTTTCGCGCCGCGTAGGCCGTCGGCGCGGGGCTTTCCTGACGTTCCAGAAAGGAACATAACGTTACAAATTCGCCCGCTGCCGAGTCAGCGGGCGTTCCTCGTCATCCGTTGCTAGCGAGGTAGTAATCGATACGACAACGACTCCGGGAGAATCCATGTCTCGAATCATCCGTGCCCTTGTTGCATGCGCGCTGCTCGGCTCCGTCGCCGCCTGCGTGGTAACGCCGCCGCCGGCCCCGCGCCCGAGCCCCACTCCGCAGCAGATCGCGGACCAGCGCCTGCATCAGGTCGAGGGCCGCATCGACAATCTCGCGCGCCGTATCGACACTCGCGTGAATCAGGGCTATTACCCGCCGCCGCAAGGCGCCGCGCTGCATCACCGCCTCGAGACGATCCGCCAGGAAGCACACGACATGGCCACGCAGCATGGCGGCGGTTTGTCCGCGGAAGAACAGCGCGTGCTGAACCAGGAGCTGGACAATGCGGCTCACGCGATCGGCGAGTGAGTCGGCGAGCAAGCCGGCAAACCGAGTTGGCAAGCGAGCAGCGGGTGAGCACCCACTACCACTCATGGTGCGGTGACGGATAGCGCCGGGACGAGCAACTCAAAAGCGCGGGCATACGCTCCGCGCTTTTCTTTTTGACACCCCGAAACAGTCGCAGTCGCCCTCACTGCGCTCCCGGCCCTTTATTTGACAAGCCCCGGCCCGTCGCGTACATTCGCCGCACGCGTCGGGAGAGCGTGCTGGCAAGCGAAAAATCGCAGGCCGCGCCGCCGAAGGGGCACACCCGCAAACTCTCAGGCAAAAGGACCGACCGCGTCGAAAAACCCGTCTTCCGGCGGCTTTTTCGCACTCTGGAGAGCGGCAGTAGCCATCCGCGTCGCACGTCGTGCACCGCAGGCAGGCTGCCCACCGAAGGGGCGCGCGTTTCACCGCGACGAATCGAGCTCATTGAGCCCGTCGCGGCGGCGCAATCTCTCAGGTATCGAGGACAGAGGGGTCATGCAGAACCACGCTCGCAGGCACACGGCCGCGAGGCAGTGCGCCGCATGGCCTTTTTTGTTCCGCGAGACGCCCGAGGCCCCATGACCGAACTCAAACACACCCCGCTCCACGCCGCTCACCGTGCGCTCAATGCCCGCATGGTCGACTTCGGCGGCTGGGACATGCCCGTCAACTACGGCTCGCAGATCGAGGAACATCGCGCGGTGCGCACCGACGCCGGCATGTTCGACGTGTCCCACATGTGCGTGGTCGATTTCACCGGCGAGCGCGTCCGCGCGTTCTTCGAATACGCGCTCGCGAACAACGTCGCGAAGCTGCAAACCCCGGGTCGCGCGCTCTACTCCTGCATGCTGAATCCGAACGGCGGCGTGATCGACGACCTGATCGTCTATTACTTCGGCGAAGACCACTTCCGCGTGGTCGTCAACGCCGGCACCGCCGACAAAGACATCGCCTGGTTCGGCCAGCTCAACGCCGAAGGTGGTTTCGGCCTCACCATCACGCCGCGCCGCGATCTGGCGATCGTCGCCGTGCAAGGCCCGAACGCGCGCGAAAAAGCCTGGCAAACCGTGCCGGCCGCGCGCGCCGCGACCGAAGCGCTGAAGCCGTTCAACGCCGCGCGCGTCGACGGCACGCCGTTCGGCGAGCTGACCGTCGCGCGCACCGGCTACACCGGCGAAGACGGCTTCGAGATCATCGTGCCCGCTAAGCATGTCGAAGCGCTGTGGAATGCGCTCGCCGCCCAAGGCGTGCGCCCGGCCGGTCTCGGCGCACGCGACACGCTGCGCCTCGAAGCCGGCATGAATCTTTACGGCCAGGACATGGACGACAATGTCTCGCCGCTCGACGCCGGTCTCGCATGGACCGTGGACCTCACCTCGCCGCGCGACTTCATCGGCAAAAGCAGCCTCGAAGCCGGCGGCTCGCGCGCCGCGTTCGTCGGCCTGATCCTGCTGAAGGAAAACGGCAAGGCCGCCGGTGTGCTGCGCGCGCATCAGAAGGTCATCACGCCGCACGGCGACGGCGAAATCACCAGCGGCACGTTCTCGCCCACCATGCAGGAATCGATCGCCTTCGCGCGCGTGCCGAAAGGCGTGCAGCCGGGCGACACTGTGCATGTCCAGATTCGCGACAAAGCCTGCCCCGCAAGCGTGGTAAAACTGCCGTTCGTGCGCAACGGCAAGGTGCTGGCGGTTTAAGCGGCCGGCGCACGCCCCTACATTCAAACCACTACCGAACATACCGTTCAGGAGCATCCAATGAGCATCCCGGCCGATCTGAAATACACCGAATCGCACGAATGGGTCCGCACCGAAGCGGACGGCACGCTGACGGTCGGCATCACCGACCACGCGCAGGAAGCGCTCGGCGACATCGTCTTCTTCGAAGTCCAGCAACTCGGCAAGTCCGTGACCGCGGGCGACACCGTCGCCGTGATCGAATCGGTGAAGGCCGCTTCCGATATCTACGCGCCGGTTTCGGGCGAAGTCATCGAAGCGAACACGACCGTCGGCGACTCGCCGGACACCGTCAACAGCACGCCGTACGACAGCTGGCTGTTCAAGATCAAGCCGGCCGCCGACGCGTCGCTCGAGCGTCTGCTCGACGCCGACGCGTACGCGAAGTCGATCGGCGCCTGAGTTACGACCTGACTCACTGCCTGATTCAGTTTTCGTTTTAACCGTCAGGCGCGGCGCTCGCACCACGGCGCGCGCCACGCCGCCAGGAACACCCATGAAGCTCGAACACCCGGATCGTCTGATGAACCGCACTCCTCTCTCGCTCGCCGCGCTCGAAGTGCACGACGCCTTCGCCGAACGGCATATCGGCCCGGATACGGCCGACCAGCAAGCGATGCTCGAAGCAATCGGCTTCGCGTCGCGCGCGGCATTGATCGACGCCGTCATCCCGAAGACGATCCGCCGCACCGAAGCGCTGCCGCTCGGCCCCTTCGCGCAACCGAAGAGCGAAGCCGAAGCGCTCGCGGCCTTGCGCGAACTCGCGGACAAGAACCAGGTGTTCCGCTCCTACATCGGCCAGGGCTATTACAACGCCCATACGCCGACGGTGATCCTGCGCAACGTGCTGGAAAATCCGGCGTGGTACACCGCGTACACGCCGTATCAGCCTGAAATTTCCCAAGGCCGTCTGGAAGCGCTGCTGAACTTCCAGCAGATGGTCACCGACCTGACCGGCCTCGCGATCTCGAACGCATCGCTGCTCGACGAAGCGACCGCCGCCGCCGAAGCGATGACGCTGCTGCAGCGTGTCGGCAAACCGAAGTCGAACGTATTCTTCGTCGCCGACGACGTATTGCCGCAAACCATCGAAGTCGTGAAGACGCGCGCGACGCCGGTCGGCATCGAAGTGAAGGTCGGCCCGGCCGCCGAAGCCGCCAACGCCAACGCCTTCGGCGTGCTGCTGCAATACCCGGGCGTGAACGGCGACGTGCGCGACTACCGCGCACTGACCGAAGCGATCCACGCGGCGGGTGGCCATGTGGTCGTCGCCGCCGACCTGCTCGCGCTGACGGTGCTGACGCCGCCGGGCGAATGGGGCGCGGACGTGGCCGTCGGCAATACGCAGCGTTTCGGCGTGCCGGTCGGTTTCGGCGGCCCGCATGCCGCATACCTCGCCGTGCGCGATGAATTCAAGCGGCAGATGCCGGGACGGCTGGTCGGCGTGACCGTCGACGCGCAAGGCAACCCGGCGCTGCGGCTCGCGCTGCAAACGCGCGAGCAGCACATCCGCCGCGAGAAGGCGACCTCGAACGTGTGTACCGCACAGGCGCTCCTCGCGATCATGGCGAGCATGTACGCGGTCTATCACGGGCCGCGCGGCCTGAAGACGATCGCGCTGCGCGTGAACCGCATCGCCACGCTGCTCGCCGAAGGCGCGAAGCAACTCGGCTACAAGCTCGTCAACGAAACTTTCTTCGACACGCTCACGTTCGACACCGGCGCACGCACGCAAGCGCTGCACGACGCGGCCACGGCGAGACGCATCAACCTGCGCCACGTGAGCGCGACGCAAGTCGGCCTGTCGATCGACGAAACCACCACGCGCCAGGATCTGGCCGACCTGCTCGCGGTGTTCGCGCAAGCGGCCTTCAAGAGCGACGTGCCGCAAGTCGACGCGCTCGACGCCGCGCTGAGCGCATCGAAGACCGCGTCGGTGCCGGCCGCGCTCGAACGTACGAGCGCGTACCTCACGCATCACGTGTTCAACCGTCATCACTCGGAAACGGAAATGCTGCGCTACCTGCGCAGCCTGTCGGACAAGGACCTCGCGCTCGATCGCTCGATGATCCCGCTCGGCTCGTGCACGATGAAGCTGAACGCGACGTCGGAAATGCTGCCGGTCACCTGGCCCGAGTTCGGCCAGATTCATCCGTTCGCACCGGCCGAACAGACCGTCGGCTACCGCGAGATGATCGATCAGCTCGAAGAGATGCTGGTCGCCGCGACAGGCTATGCGGCCGTGTCGCTGCAACCGAACGCGGGCTCACAGGGCGAGTACGCGGGTCTGTTGATCATCCACGCATATCACGCGTCGCGCGGCGAAGCGCATCGCAACGTCTGTCTGATTCCCGCGTCGGCGCACGGCACGAACCCGGCGTCGGCGCAGATGGCCGGCATGCAGGTCGTGGTCGTCGCATGCGACGCGCAGGGCAACGTCGATATCGAAGACCTGAAGAAGAAGGCCGCGCAGCACGCCGATAAGCTCGCGGCGATCATGATCACGTACCCGTCGACGCACGGGGTGTTCGAACAGAACGTCCGCGAAATCTGTGAGATCGTGCATGCGCACGGCGGCCAGGTGTACGTGGACGGCGCGAACATGAACGCGATGGTCGGCCTGTGCGCGCCGGGCCAGTTCGGCGGCGACGTCTCGCACCTGAACCTGCACAAGACCTTCTGCATTCCGCACGGCGGCGGCGGACCGGGCGTCGGTCCGGTCGCGGTCGGCGCGCACCTCGCGCAGTTCCTGCCGAACCAGACCTCCTCGGGCTACCAGCGCGCGGAAAACGGCATCGGCGCGGTGTCCGCCGCGCCGTACGGCTCTGCGTCGATCCTGCCGATCTCGTGGATGTACATCGCGATGATGGGCGCGAAGAACCTGAGCGCCGCGACCGAAACCGCGATCCTCAACGCGAACTACGTCG
The DNA here is from genome assembly GCF_040948665.1 of Paraburkholderia sp. BR14320. Taxonomy (NCBI): domain Bacteria; kingdom Pseudomonadati; phylum Pseudomonadota; class Betaproteobacteria; order Burkholderiales; family Burkholderiaceae; genus Paraburkholderia; species Paraburkholderia sp. BR14320. The sequence goes on along the minus strand of NZ_JBFPKG010000030.1, from coordinate 14,502 downwards.
CGAACAAGCTCGCGCCGCACTATCCGGTGCTGTATTCGGGCCCCGGCGGCCTCGTCGCGCACGAGTGCATTCTCGATCTGCGTCCGATCAAGGACACGAGCGGCATCACCGTCGACGACGTCGCCAAGCGCCTCGCCGACTACGGCTTCCACGCGCCGACGATGAGCTTCCCGGTGCCGGGCACGCTGATGGTGGAGCCGACCGAATCGGAGTCGAAAGAAGAGCTCGATCGCTTCATCGAGGCGATGATCGCGATCCGCGAGGAAATCCGCGCGGTCGAGGAAGGCCGCTCGGACCGCGAGGACAATCCGCTGAAGCACGCGCCGCACACCGCGGCGGTCGTGATCGCCGACGACTGGAAGCATGCGTATGCGCGCGAGACCGCTGCGTATCCGCTGAAGACGCTGATCGCGAACAAGTACTGGCCGCCGGTCGGTCGCGCGGACAACGTGTACGGCGATCGCAACCTGTTCTGCTCGTGCGTGCCGATCGCCGATTACGAGTAAGAGCGAGTCGGCCGCACGTCACGCGCGGCGCTGCGAAGGTCCATCAGCGTGCGCGCGCGATCCTGTTGTTGAAAGCCGCAACCGGCTAACATCACACACCGAATCAGCCTAACGAGGAGTTTCGCATGGCGCGAAAGGTGCGATTGATGCAAAGCCGGGACGAGGCGGCGGGTGTCCGTCCGTGGCGACCGGCTTACGCTGTGCTGCTGGCCGGTGCGGCCGTGCTGTTGCCGCTGCGCGAAGCGCAAGCCGCGATGAATTTTTGCGCGGCGCCGGCGCTGCAAACGAGCGAGCGCACCAATGCCGATCCCGGCGTCAAGGCGCTCGTCGCCAACGTGCAGGCGCATCTGAACGAGCAGCCGCATGCGCTCGCGAAACTGCACACCGAAGGCACGCTGCCGCACGAGGGCATCTACGATCAGAGCGTCGAAGCGCAGAAGGATCTCGACCTGCTGCGCGACGCCGCGCTCGCGTGGCGCGCGACCAGCGACGACCGCTTCCTGAAGCTCGTCGATCGTCTGCTGTATGTATGGGTCACGACCTATCAGCCGAGCTTCAATCCGATCGACGAAACGGGTTTCGAAGGGCTGATCCTCGCGTATGACATGACCGCGAGTGCGCTGCCCGTCAAAACGCGCAACGCGGCGATGGCGTTTCTGACGAAGTTCGCCAACGGCTATATCGCGCAGATCGACGCGCAGCCGCGGCCGCTCACCGGCACGTTCCGCAACAATTGGCAAAGCCACCGCATCAAGCTGATCGCGATGGCTGCGTTCACGCTCGACAATCGCAAGATGATCAACGCGGCGCAGCGGCTGTTCGTCGAGCATATCGGCGACAACATCGCGCCGGACGGCTCGACGATCGACTTCGGCGAGCGTGATGCACTGCACTACGTCACCTACGATCTGCAACCGCTGGTGACGGCCGCGCTCGCCGCGCGCCGCCACAACCGCAACTGGCTGCAAGAAAAGGGCGCGAACGGCGCGACGCTGCTCGCCGCGCTGAACTGGCTCGTGCCCTTTGCGATGGGCGCCCAGACGCATGAGGAATTCGTGCATTCGAACGTCGCGTTCGATGCAAAACGTCGCGAGGCCGGCTTGCCCGGTTATTCGGGTCGGTGGGATCCGAAGAACGCGGCGGAACTGTTTCACCTGGCGGCGCGTCTCGATGGACGCTTTACGCCAGTCGCGCTGCAGCTCGCACCGACGCCGCCCGCGTGGCTCGCCGTGTGCCTGCCGCTGGCGGCGCGCTAAACTCTTATCTATAGGCAGGGAGCAGTACATGGCAGTCAGCGTCTTCGATCTCTTCAAAATCGGCATTGGTCCGTCGAGCTCGCATACGGTCGGGCCGATGCGCGCGGCGCTGATGTTCGTCCAGGGGCTCGAGCGCGACGGGCTGCTCGATTCCACCGCAGCGGTGAAAGCGGAGCTGTACGGCTCGCTCGGCGCGACCGGCAAGGGGCACGGCACCGATCGCGGCGTGATGCTAGGTCTGATGGGCGATGCGCCCGACACCGTGAATCCCGACACGATCGCGCAACGGCTGGAAGCGGTGCGCACGTCGCGCAAACTCGCGCTGCTCGGCACGCACGAGGTGCCTTTCGTGCAGAAAGAGCAGATCGCGTTCTATCGCCAGGCATTGCCCGAGCATCCAAACGGCCTGAAGCTGTTCGCGTTCGATGCGCAAGGCGCGACGCTGCGCGAGTCGACCTATCTGTCGGTCGGCGGCGGCTTCGTCGTGACGGCTGGCGCGCCGAACACGAAGGTGCTGAGCGCCGTCGATCAGCTTCCGCACTCGTTTCGTACCGCCAATGAGTTGCTCGCGCTGTGCGCGTCGAGCGGCAAGAGCATCGCGCAGCTGATGTGGGAAAACGAACGAGTCTGGAACAGCGAGGAAGAAACGCGCGCGGGTCTGCTGAAGATCTGGGACGTGATGCAATCATGCGTCGCACGCGGGTGCGGCATCAACAATCCCGACGCCGATGGTCACTTGCCCGGCCCCTTCCAGGTGAAGCGGCGCGCGCCGCAGCTGTATCGCGCGTTGACGGGCAACCCTGAGCGCGCACTGCAGGATCCGCTGTCGATGGTCGACTGGATCAACCTGTACGCGATCGCCGTCAACGAAGAGAACGCCGCGGGCGGGCGCGTCGTCACCGCACCGACCAATGGTGCGGCCGGCATCATTCCGGCGGTGCTGCATTACTACACGCGCTTCATGCCGGGCGCGAACGAGCAGGGCGTGATCGACTTCCTGATGACGGCCGCCGCGATCGGCATCCTGTACAAGCTGAACGCGTCGATTTCCGGCGCGGAGGTCGGCTGCCAGGGGGAAGTCGGCGTCGCGTGCTCGATGGCCGCGGGCGCGCTGGCCGCCGTGATGGGCGGCACGCCGAAGCAGGTCGAGAACGCCGCGGAAATCGGCATGGAGCACAACCTCGGGCTCACTTGCGATCCGGTTGGCGGCATGGTGCAGATTCCGTGCATCGAGCGCAATGCGATGGCATCGGTGAAGGCGGTCAATGCCGCGCGCATGGCGTTGCGCGGCGACGGCAGCCACTACGTGTCGCTCGATTCGGTGATCAAGACGATGCGCGAAACCGGCGCGGACATGAAGACCAAGTACAAGGAAACGTCGCGCGGCGGCCTCGCGGTGAATATCGTCGAGTGCTGAGGCGTTGAGCGCGGCATCCAATTGCATGCGATGGAATCGGAAAAGCGCGGGCCCTGTGGCCCGCGTTTTTCATTTGGGCAACCGCGTTGCGCCTACGCCGTCGAACAGTTGCGCTGCGCCATGACAACGCCCACGGGCTCGGCGTAAGCTGTCGAATCGCCCATCGGCCGCTGTTGCAGGTTCCGCCGATGCGGCTCCACTCCAACGCACTCACGCACTGCCAGGAGGCTTCTTCGCAATGTCGCTGCCGAATGCTCCCGCTGCCCATTCCGCTTCCCATACCGCACGCACGACCGGCGCGCGCCTCGTCGTCGATGCGTTGCTCACGCACGGCGTCGAACGTGTTTTCTGCGTTCCCGGGGAAAGCTTTCTCGCCGTGCTCGATTCGCTGCATGACGAAACCGGGCGCATCCAGACGATCGTCTGCCGTCACGAAGCCGCGGCCGCGAACATGGCCGAAGCGGTCGGCAAGCTGACCGGCCGCCCGGGTGTCGCGCTGGTCACGCGCGGACCGGGCGCGACGCATGCGTCGATCGGCGTGCACACCGCGTTTCAGGACTCCACGCCGATGATCCTGCTGATCGGCCAGTGCGCGCGCGAACATCTCGATCGCGAGGCGTTCCAGGAGATCGACTACCGGCGCATGTTCGGTCAGATGGCGAAGTGGGTCGCGCAGATCGACGACCCGAAGCGCATCCCCGAATATCTGAGCCATGCGTTTCATACGGCCACCTCGGGGCGGCCGGGGCCTGTAGTGCTGGCATTGCCCGAAGACGTGCTGAGCGATGCCTGCGACGCGGTGCCTGGCGCGCCCGCTTATCAACGCGTGGCGGCGTCGCCATCGGCAGCGCAGATCACGAAGCTGCGCGAGTTGCTCGAAGGCGCGCAACGTCCAATGGTGATCGCCGGCGGCAGCGGCTGGACAGCGACCGCATGCGCGGACCTGCGGCGATTCATCGAAAACTGGCAGCTGCCGATCGGCCTCGCGTTCCGCTTCCAGGACACCTTCGACAACGAGCATCCGAACTATGCGGGCGACGTCGGTCTCGGCATCAATCCCGCGCTCGCTCAGCGCATTCGCGATGCGGACCTGCTGCTCACGCTCGGTCCGCGCCTCGGCGAAGCGACGACCAACGGCTACACGCTGCTCGATATCCCGAAGACGAAACAGACGCTGGTGCATGTGCATCAGGGCGCGGAAGAACTGGGGCGCGTCTATGCGGCCGATCTGCCGATCGTCTCCGGCATGCCTGAACTCGCGGCGATGCTCGCAGAGCTGGAACCGTCGTCGTCCGGCAAGCTCGCCTGGGCGGGTGCCGCTGAGGAAGCGCATCGCGCGTATCTGGAATGGCGCAAGCCGCGTCCGGTTCCCGGCGACGTGCAGATGGGTGAAGTGATCCAGCAGTTGCGCGCGCATTTGCCCGAGGACGCGATCGTTACCAACGGCGCGGGCAATTACGCGACGTGGCTGCATCGGCATTTCTCATATCGACACTTCCGTTCGCAGCTCGCACCGACGAGCGGCGCGATGGGCTACGGCGTGCCGGCGGCGCTCGCGGCAAAGTCGCTGTATCCGCAACGCGCGGTGGTCGCGCTCGCCGGCGACGGCTGCTTCATGATGGCCGCGCAGGAGCTGGCAACCGCGATGCAGTATGACCTGCGCGTGCTGTTCATCGTCGTCAACAACAGCCATTTCGGCACGATCCGCATGCATCAGGAGCGGCACTATCCGCATCGCGTGCATGGCACCGGTCTCACGAATCCGGACTTCGCGGCATTCGCCCGTTCGTTCGGTGCGCATGGCGAGACCGTTGAACGTACCGGGGATTTTCTGCCGGCGTTGCAGCGCGCGATCGAATCGCAGCTGCCGGCCGTGATCGAGATCCGGATGCCGCAGGAGGCGAGCACGCCCGCGGCGACGCTCGAAATGATTCGTGAGCAGGGGAGGAAGATGCGGGGGGAGTGAAATTGCGCCGCCGTCAATCAAAAAACCCCGCACAAGCGGGGTTTTTTGTGGCTTACGTGGTTTAGCAGGAAACTTACTTGCCGCCCACGCTTTGCAGCGTCGTCCACTTGCCGTCGACGACCTTGTACAGCGTAATACCGCCGTTCTTCAGATCGCCGCGCTCGTCGTACGCGAGGTTGGCCGTCGTGACGGCCGGCTTCGACGTCTTCGCGAGCACCGGCAGGTACTTGGCCGGATCGGTCGAGTTCGCGCTCTTCATCGCGGTGAACATCGCCATCGCGCCATCGAACGCGTACGGCGAGTACGTTTGCACGTCTTCGTTGAAGCGCGCCTTGTACTTTTCGACGTACGCCTTGCCGCCCGGCATTTCTTCGAGAGGCAGACCGGCGAGCGAAGCCACCGTGCCGTTCGCCGCGTCGCCGGCGAGCTTGATGAAGGTCGGCGTGTGGACCATTTCTCCGCCCATCAGCGGCGCCTTCACGCCGAGCTGCTTCATCTGCTTGACCATCGGTGCTGCTTGCGAATCCGCGCCGCCGTAATAGATCAGATCCGGGTTCGACGACTTCAGCTTGGTCAGGATCGACTTGAAGTCGACGGCCTTGTCGTTCGTGTATTCACGATCGACGATCGTCGCGCCGGCCGCCTTCGCTGCCTTTTCGAACTGATCCGCAAGACCCTGGCCGTAAGCGGTGCGATCGTCGACGATCGCGATCTTCTTCATGCCGAGGTTCTTCACCGCGAACGTGCCAGCGACCGAGCCTTGCTGCGTGTCGGACGTCATCATGCGGAAGGTGGTCTTGAAGCCCTGCTGCGTGTATTCCGGCGCGGTCGCCATCGCGATCTGCGGAATGCCCGCGTTCGCGTAGATGCGCGAGGCCGGAATCGTCGTGCCCGAGTTGAAGTGGCCGAGCATGCCCTTGATGCCGTCATCCACGAGCTTCTGCGCGACCGTCGTGCCGGTACGCGGGTCGGCCTGGTCGTCGGCCGAGTCGAGCACGATGCGAACCGGCTTGCCGCCGATCACCGGCTTGGTCGCGTTGAACTCTTCGACCGCGAGCGTGATGCCGTTCTGGAAGTCCTTGCCGTAGTGCGCCTGTGCGCCCGTCATCGGACCGGCGAAGCCGACCTTCACGTCTTCCGTCGATTGAGCGTTGGCCGTCCCCGCCAGCGACATAGCGGCAACCAGAGCTGCGCCTGCCAGCTGTTTCATTTTGTGTTGCATAGCTTCTCCTTGATACCAGGTGTGGATGAAGCGGTGTCGGGGTCGCCGTGCCCGCTTCCTTTCTATTGAAGAAATCGCCGAGGTTCGCTCAACCGATCGTCATCAAATTCGCATTACCGCCTGCCGCCGCGGTATTCACGCTGACCGAGCGCTCGGTCAGCAGACGCTCGAGCGCGTAGTCCTCGTCGCCGCTCGCGAGCGCCCGGGCCGCGACGCCCTGCACCGACACGATCGGCCCCGCGCGCTTCGCGACCTCTTTCACGAGCGTGAGCAGCTCGTCGCTGTCGCCTTCGAACAGCACGGCGTCGAATGGCGCGTCGGCGCTCTTCTTCACGCTCGCATGCGCCTTCAGCGACGCCGGCAATTGCGAGACCAATTGTTCCCCCGCCGCGCCTTCGAACAACGCACGATTTCCCGTAGCCAGCACCGCCGCGAACTGCACGCGTGCGCCGCTCGCCGTCGATGCGATGCACAGCACCGTGCCGCGCGGGCCCAGCGTGTAGGTATTGCGCTCGCCGGTCGGCCCAGACAGTACCGCGGTTGCGCCCGCTGGCACATGCGACAGATAGCCGTCACAACGCGCGGCAAGCTGCGGCTCGCGCTCGTCGATCAGCCAATCGCGGAATGCGGTCAACGCGGCCGCCGGATTGTCGCCCTTTTCTGCTGCCTGCGCCGCCTGCGGCACTTCGACCACCAGCGCCTGCGCGAGCGACTTCGGCAAACCAGCCGGACGGGTCGCGAGCAGGCGCTGCAGATACAGCGCGCCGCCGGCCTTCGGCCCCGTACCCGACAGCCCTTCGCCGCCGAACGGCTGCACCCCGACCACCGCGCCGATCACGTTGCGGTTCACGTAGATGTTGCCCACGTGTGCGCGGCTGATCACGTGCGCGATCGTTTCGTCGATGCGCGTGTGAATGCCGAGCGTCAAACCGTAACCGGTCGCGCGAATCTGTTCGAGCAGCTTGTCGAGCTGGCTACGGCGATAGCGCACTACGTGCAGCACCGGGCCGAACACTTCGCGCTTCAGCTCGTCGATGCTGTCGAGTTCGATCAGCGTCGGCGGCACGAACGTGCCTTGCGTCGCGCCTTCCGGCAGCGGCAGTTGCTCGACCTTGCGGCCTTTGTCGCGCATCGCCGCGATGTGGGCGTCGATGCCGCGCTTGGCGTCGAGGTCGATCACCGGGCCGACGTCGGTCGACAGCCGGTCCGGGTTGCCGAGCGCGAGTTCGCGCATCGCGCCGGTCAGCATTTCGAGCGTGCGGTCCGCAACATCGTCCTGCAGACATAGAACGCGCAACGCCGAACACCGTTGACCAGCGGAGTCGAAAGACGATTGCAGCACGTCGGCGACGACCTGCTCGGCGAGCGCCGACGAGTCGACGATCATCGCGTTCTGGCCGCCGGTTTCGGCGATCAGGGGGATCGGTTTGCCATCCGGATCGAGCCGGCCGGACAGCGTCTTGTTGATCAGACGCGCGACTTCGGTCGAACCGGTGAACATCACCGCCCGCGTGCGCGGATCGGCGACCAGCGCGGCGCCGACCGTCTCGCCATTGCCCGGCAGCAGCTGCACCGCGCCCGCCGGCACGCCCGCTTCGCGCAGAATCCGCACCGCTTGAGCGGCGATCAGCGGCGTCTGCTCGGCTGGCTTCGCGAGCACCGTGTTGCCGGCCGCGAGCGCGGCGGCCACCTGGCCCATGAAAATCGCCAGCGGGAAATTCCACGGGCTGATACAGACCACCGGACCGAGCGGCCGATGTGTGTCGTTCGAAAACTCGTCGCGGATCTGCGTCGAGTAGTAGCGCAGGAAGTCGATCGCCTCGCGGATTTCCGCGACCGCGTTGGCGAGCGATTTGCCCGCTTCGCGCACCACGAGGCCCATCAGCGTGTGCATCTGCGCTTCGAGCAGATCGGCGGCACGCGCGAGGCAATCGGCGCGCGCCTCGACCGGCGTCGCCTGCCAGATCGGCGCGGCGGCCACCGCATGGCCGAGCGCTGCGCTCACGTGCTCCGGCGTCGCTTCGACGACGGTGCCGACGAGATCACGATGGTCGGCCGGGTTGCGCACGTCACGCCCAGCACCGACGGCGATCTGGTTGTCTTCGAGCATCGGCGCGGCGCGCCATGGATGATGCGCGCTCGCGAGCAGCGCCGATGACAGCGACGCGAGCCGATGCTCGTTCGACAGATCCAGGCCCATCGAATTGAGCCGCTCGGCGCCGTACAGATTGCGCGGCAACGGAATGCGCGCGTGCGGCGCGCCGAGCGGCACGATCTTCGACGCTTCCTCGACCGGATCGGCGACCAGGTCCTTGATCGCGACGGATTCGTCGGCGATCCGATTCACGAACGAGGTATTCGCGCCGTTCTCGAGCAGCCGGCGCACGAGGTACGCGAGCAGCGTCTCATGCGTGCCGACCGGCGCGTACACGCGGCACGGGCGGTTCAGCTTGTCGCGGCCGGTGACTTCTTCGTACAGCGGTTCGCCCATGCCGTGCAGGCACTGGAACTCGTACTGGCCGGGGTAGTAGTTGTTGCCGGCGAGGTGATAGATCGCCGACAGCGTGTGCGCGTTGTGCGTCGCGAACTGCGGATAGACAGCATCGGGCGCGCCGAGCAGTTTTTTCGCGCAGGCGAGGTACGACACGTCGGTATAGACCTTGCGCGTATAGACCGGATAGCCTTCGAGGCCATCGACCTGCGCGCGCTTGATTTCCGTATCCCAGTATGCACCCTTCACGAGCCGCACCATGATGCGGTGACGGCTGCGGCGAGCCAGATCGACGATGTAGTCGATCACGAACGGGCAGCGCTTCTGATACGCCTGCACGACGAAGCCGATGCCGTTCCAGCCTTGCAGCTCCGGATCGAAGCACAGCGCTTCGAGCAGATCGAGCGACAGTTCGAGGCGGTCGGCTTCTTCGGCGTCGATATTGAGGCCGATGTCGTAGCGGCGAGCGAGGATCGCGAGCGAACGCACGCGCGGCAGCAACTCGCTCATCGTGCGTTCCTGTTGCGCGCGCGAGTAGCGCGGATGCAGCGCCGACAGCTTGATCGAGATGCCGGGGCCTTCGTAGATGCCGCGGCCGCCGGCGGCCTTGCCGATCGCGTGGATCGCCTGCTCGTACGACGCGTAGTAGCGCTGCGCGTCGGCCTCGGTGGTGGCCGCTTCGCCGAGCATGTCGTACGAATAGCGGAAACCGCGCGCCTCGTACTTGCGGCTGTTCGCGAGCGCTTCGGAAATGTTCTCGCCGGTGACGAACTGCTCGCCCATCAGGCGCATCGCCATGTCGACGCCCTTGCGGATCAGCGGCTCGCCGCCCTTGCCGATCAGCCGCGTCAGCGCCGACGACAGGCTCGTCTCGCTATTGGTCGTCACCAGCTTGCCGGTGATCATCAAACCCCAGGTCGCCGCGTTGACGAACAGCGACGGCGCCTGGCCGACATGCGATTTCCAGTCACCCTTGCTGATCTTGTCGCGGATCAGCGCGTCGCGGGTCGCCCGGTCGGGAATGCGCAGCAGCGCCTCGGCGAGGCACATCAGCGCGACGCCTTCCTGGCTTGACAGCGAAAATTCGTGAATCAGCCCCTCGACGCCGCCGCCCTTGCTCTTCGTGCGCAGCGTTTCGACAAGCTTGCCGGCCATCGCCTGCACGTCGCCCGCTAGGTTGGCCGGCAGACGCGCCTGGCCGAGCAGGAACGGCACGCACTCGGGTTCCGGGCGGCGATACGCGGCGGTGATCGCCGCGCGCAGCACCGACTGCGGCTGCACGTTCTGCGCGAAATCGAGGAACGGATGCGACGCGCCATCTTCCTCGTTCTCGACCGCCGCGCCGTCGGCGAGATCGGCCGTGCCGGTTGCGCCCGACAGTTCGGCCGGCAACTGACCGTGCTCGATCTTTTCGAGGTAGGCGAAAATCGCCTGCTTGATCAACCAGTGCGGGGTGCGCTCGAGTCGGGTGGCGGCATCTTTGAGCCGGGAACGCAGGAGGTCGTCGACCTTGACGCCAAGGGTGGTGCTAGCCATGTTTCCTTCTTTGGTACCGGGCGTGAGCCTGGCGAAAGACTAAAAGTTGGGCGAATCGTACGCCTACAAATAAAAAGGTGCAACCAATTCGACAGCTTGGTTGCACCACGTCGCGAGCCTTATGCGGCGGGGGTTTCCGGGAGTTGCGCGAGAGCCGGAGCGGGGTGTTTTCGATCGGTACTTTCCCTGGCGTGATTCTTTTTGAAATAAGCCTTATCAAACGACTTCGCGCGCCGATATACAGAAGCACGACGATGGACGGCCCGAAACGTCGGTTTCAGGGCGCGCAGAAAAGATAAACGGGGTTCCCGAGGGTTGGTGTGATGGAAAAGTGGCTGGTAATACTGGGCATCTGGGTGATGTGCGCGGCCTGTGCGGTATTTTTCATTCGAGGCGCGACCAGAAGCTCGAATCAGCGCGAAGAGGAGCGCAAACAGGCAAGCGCGGCCTCGCGTGGATCGACGGGCGACACGCGAAACGCGCTGAACGACTGAGAGCAGGGGCCCGCGCGACGGCTCATAAAGCCGGGAGCGCGCGGATGTGGGAATTTGCGATCGGATTGGCGCGCGGCCTTTGCGCCTGAAGATCGCCGTTGGGTCAGCGCGGCCCCAGTGACGGCGCAACCGACTCGAACTGCGCACAGACGTCGCCGGGTGAAACCAGCTGGTCGTGCAGACGACACAGCCTGCTATCGGCAACGCTCGCGCCGAACCCCGAACTCAACGCGACAAGCCCGGGAATACGCTGCTCGAGCGCATCCCGGTCGCTCACGCGATGCCGGCATCCGGCACAGCATGGCACGTCCGCCGCGCCGCGGCGCTCTACGGCGCCCGCGCATGGGTTTGCGCCGACTCCACGAGCCATTGAAATCTTCACGGGCGTTATCCGAGGCTGTTCCAGTACGACGCGAACACGTGCGCGGACAGCGCATAGCCGATCGCGATATTGACCACCACACCCGCCGTGAACGCGAGGAACGGCTTAAGACCGGTCGCGGCCAGCGAGCGGAAGCGCGTCGTCAGACCGATGCTCAGGAAGCAGAAGGTGAACGCCCACGTGCGCAGCACCGTGATCGGCGCGACGAACTCCGGCGTGACGACCTTGCGGTAATCGGCGAGCGAATAATGGCTCGCGATCCACGTGACCAATGCCGACGCGATCACGAAACCGATCACGAACTTCGGGAAACGCGCCCAGATCTCACCGGCATTCGCGCGCGCGGTGACGCCGCTGTCCTGCGCTTCCCAACGCGTTGTCGCGACGATGGCGAGCACGAACGCCCAGATGCCGATCCAGATGTCGCGGCCGACCACCTTCATCAGCGTGAACGCCTGCAACGACGCTTCCGGCGCGCCGGCGATCGCGCCTCCCGCGTGTCGCGCGAAATCGCCATAGGCTTGGGCGGCGGCGATGCCAGCGGCGTCGGCGAATTCGGACGTGCCGATCCAGGCGCCGGCGACGGCCGTCGACAGTCCGAGCGAGCGCGACACGAACGGAAGCACGAAGATCATCACGACTGCCCACAGCACGACCAGCGTGATCGCGACCGACGCCTGCTCGCGCTTCGCCCGTACCGCGCCGGCAATCGCGATAGCTGCCGACACGCCGCACACTGCGCCGCCGACACCGAGCACGGCGGCAAAGCGCCGATCGAGCCCGAACGCCCGCGCAACGAGGAAGATCACGAAGAACGTCACCAACGACACGATGCTCGCCTGTACGACCGCAACCGGCCCGGCCCACACGAGCAGCGTGAACGGCAGCGTCGCGCCGAGCAGCACGATCCCGACCTTGATGTAAAACTCGACGCGCAACCCCGCCCCGAGCCACTGCGGCAGCGTGAACAGGTTCGACACGAGCAGCCCGAGCGCGAGCGCAACCAGCGGCGGTTCGAGGTTGTACTTCGACGCGTCGACCCACGCGCCGAGCGTCAGGATCAGCGCGGAAGCGACGAATACGACGACGAACGCCGCGAGAAAAGCGCCGACGCGCTGCCTGAGCAGAGCGACGCTCGCGCCGAACAGCACCGCGAAGGTCGCGAACAGCGCGAGGTAGTTAGGTAAATGTTTGCCAATGTCCTGCGCAGCCTGTGAGACGCTCGACCATTTGGCCGGCGCGACGGCGAGCCACTTGATGCTGCTGCCCGACGCGAACAGCGCCCACGCAATCACGATCACGAGGAGGCCAACGCCAGCAGCGAGCCAATCTTCGGTCAGCGAAAAGCCGCTGCCTCGTGCGGTTTGCGCATCTTGTGTACCTTGCCGATGACCCGGTGCGGCGCCCGCCGGTGCGGGATGATGGGTGTCGCTCATTGCAGATGCCCCGAGAAAGTTGAGTGGTATCGGCGCGAAGTAGTTGTTGTTTAGCCGCAAAATGCGCCGATTTGGCGAATATAGGCGAGCGCTATCACAAAGCGAAACGATCATTCGCTCTATGGATATGACTCAAAGAAGTAAGGCCGGCGTAACCTGGGCCGTGGCGTCAGATGTCGATCGGATCGACTTCGAGATTCCAGCGCAACACGCCCTTGAGTGCGCGCAACAGGGGCTGCCACGCGCGCAACGTGGCCTGCAGCGCAGCGCGCGACGCGCTTTCGATCAGCAGTTGCGCGCGATGCACATGCATCACCTTGACGATCGTGAGCGGCACAGCGTCGTAGACGGTGACGCGCTCGGCGGCCGGAATCTGCGCAAGCTCGGCGGCGGCCTGCTGCAGAAACGCGAGCGCCGCTTCGAGCGTGCGGCCTTCGGCGCGCAGCAGCGCCTGGTAGACGAACGGCGGCAGGTGCGCGTCACGTCGCTCCGCGAGCGTCGAGTTGGCGAAGCCGACGTAGTCGTGACGGCCAAGCGCGTGATACAGCGCGTGACGCGGATAGCGCGTCTGCACCAGCACTTCGCCCGGCAGGCCGGCGCGGCCCGCGCGGCCGCTCACCTGCATCAGCTGCGCGAACAGGCGCTCGCTCGCGCGGAAATCATGCGAAAACAGCGCGGTATCGGCATTCAGCACGCCTACCAGCGACACGCGCTGGAAATCGTGTCCTTTCGCGATCATCTGGGTACCGACCAGAATATCGACCTCGCCCGCGTGCACGTCCGAGAATAACGCCTGCGCGCTGCCCTTGCGGCGCGTGCTGTCGGCATCGATACGCAGCACGCGGGCGCCCGGAACCGCGCTCGCGAGCGTTTCCTCGACGCGCTGCGTGCCGCGCCCGAGCGGTGCGATATCGACGTTGCCGCACTCCGGGCACGAACGCGGGATACGAGACTCCCAGCCGCAGTGATGGCAGCGCAGCGCGCGCTCGGGCTTGTGCAGCACGACGTAGGCGCTGCAGCGCGGACAACCGGCCACCCAGCCGCACGCGTCGCAGGCGAGTTGTGGCGCGTAGCCGCGACGGTTCAGGAACACGAGGCTCTGTTCGCCGCGTTCGAGCCGCGCCTTCATCGCGGCGATCAATGGACCCGACAAGCCTTCGATCGACGCCCGCCCGCGGCGGCGCTCGTCTTCGAGATCGATCAGGCGCACGGCCGGCAGCGCGGCGTCGGCGACGGCCCGGCGCGACAGCGTGAGCCGCTTGTAGCGGCCCTGATCGGCCTGCCACCAGCTCTCGAGCGACGGCGTCGCCGAGCCGAGCACGACCGGCACGCCGAGCTGCTTCGCCCGATAGATTGCGAGATCGCGCGCCGAATAGCGCAAGCCCTCCTGCTGTTTGTAGGCGGGATCGTGCTCTTCGTCGACGACGATGATCGCCAGCCGCGGCAGCGACGCGAGCACCGCGAGCCGCGTGCCGAGCACGATGCGCGCTCGGCCGGTGTGCGCGGCAAACCAGTTGCGGGCGCGCTCGCCTTCGGCGAGGCCGCTATGCAGCGTGACGATCGCGCTGGCGTCGAGCGCGGCGAAGCGGCCGCGGAACGCCGCCTCGAACTGCGGCGTCAGGTTGATCTCCGGCACTAGCACGAGCGCTTGCGCATCAGGCTTGGCGGCCAGAATCGCGGCAAGCGCGCGCAGGTACACCTCCGTCTTGCCGCTGCCCGTCACGCCGTGCAGCAGGAACGGCGCGAAGCCGCCGGCGTCGCGGATCGCTTCGACGGCACTCGCCTGCTCGTCGGTG
>NZ_JBFPKG010000309.1:0-317 GCF_040948665.1 Paraburkholderia sp. BR14320 | reverse complement strand
ATCAGAGTGGGCGCGGCCACAAGGGCTCAAAGTGACCAGGCGTGTGCAGGATATGCACAAGCGGGCCTTGCTGACCAACCACCGGATGCGCTGTGACCTGTCCGCTCTGCTCGACCGCAATGATCTGGATGCGGATGTCAAGGCTGTGCGCGAGTCTCTCCCCGACCGGGTACATGTCGATGAAGTCCTGCCTGCCGGCCAGGCGCTGCGCCATCAGCTCGCGCCGCAATGCCTGCGCTGCCGCCTCGAGTTCCCCCGTCTGCTCCGTTGCCACCCCGGGCTGTCGCCTGATGTTGCGCACGAACTGAAGCACTGTA
>NZ_JBFPKG010000308.1:0-318 GCF_040948665.1 Paraburkholderia sp. BR14320 | reverse complement strand
AAGGACAGATGAAATGTGCGGGCAAAGACCCGTCGTCTGCTTCCCAGCAGTTTTACTCCCTTGTGTCATAAGCAATACTTATCATATCGACATTTCTCGTCCCGACACCCTTACTGCAACAGAACCGCCGTGGAATCCTTGCTCGGTTTGCCGTGGAATCAGCGTTCGGTTTGGCGTGGAATACGCAGTACATCAGAGTGGGCGCGGCCACAAGGGCTCAAAGTGACCAGGCGTGTGCAGGATATGCACAAGCGGGCCTTGCTGACCAACCACCGGATGCGCTGTGACCTGTCCGCTCTGCTCGACCGCAATGATCTG
>NZ_JBFPKG010000307.1:0-321 GCF_040948665.1 Paraburkholderia sp. BR14320 | reverse complement strand
TGATGGATGCGGCCGAGGCGGCGCTCAAGGCTGCCGGCGTGCCGCCCGCGAAGGTGCACGTCGAGCGCTTCGGCACGCCGCTGCCGCAGGCGGGTGTGCCGCCCGTCGAGATCACCGCGGACACGCCTGCGGCCGACCTCGAGATCGTGCTTGACGGCAAGCGGCGCAAGCTGCGCCTGCCGCATCAGGGCGTCAGCGTGCTCGACGTCGGGCTGCGCGCCGGTCTCGCGCTGCCGTATGCGTGCAAGGGCGGTGTGTGCTGCACGTGTCGCGCGAAGGTGCTCGAGGGCGAAGTGAAGATGGAAAAGAACTACACGCTCG
>NZ_JBFPKG010000306.1:0-327 GCF_040948665.1 Paraburkholderia sp. BR14320 | reverse complement strand
TACAGTGCTTCAGTTCGTGCGCAACATCAGGCGACAGCCCGGGGTGGCAACGGAGCAGACGGGGGAACTCGAGGCGGCAGCGCAGGCATTGCGGCGCGAGCTGATGGCGCAGCGCCTGGCCGGCAGGGGCTTTGTTCAGCAGGGTCCTTGCGCGACGACCGTGGGTCCGGTAGAAAGAGCCCAGTGATCTATCCGACAGGCGATCGACCCGCAGATGAATGTCCACCAGATCGCGATTACCGAGGACAACGTCTCCGACGAGGCGGGCCTGAATGCGATGCTGGCAGTCGAGGCGAACGTCGACTGCGTGATCGCCGACGGCGCGTA
>NZ_JBFPKG010000305.1:0-330 GCF_040948665.1 Paraburkholderia sp. BR14320 | reverse complement strand
ATGTTCGGGCGTGATAGAGGTCGGGGACATAGTGGTCATGGCGCGCTTACATGTGGTTGACTTCGTCGGGCAGCGTGTAGAACGTCGGGTGGCGATAGATCTTGTCGCCCGCCGGTTCGAACAGCTCGGCCTTCTCGTCGGGCGCCGAGGCGGTGATCGCCGAGGACGGCACCACCCAGATGCTCACGCCTTCCTGGCGGCGTGTGTAGACGTCGCGCGCCATGCGCAGCGCCATCGGCGCGTCGGCCGCGTGCAGACTGCCGCAGTGCTTGTGGTCGAGGCCCTGCCTGCTGCGCACGAACACTTCCCAAATCGGCCATTCCTTGTTCA
>NZ_JBFPKG010000304.1:0-334 GCF_040948665.1 Paraburkholderia sp. BR14320 | reverse complement strand
GCCCCACCAGATGCGCGCGCAGCGTCGCCGCAAGCTGCGCTTCCTGCGCCTCCTCTGCGGCCACCACATACGCCACCAGCTGCGGCTCGCCGGCCCGCTCCTCGCGCGCCACCACCACCGCCTCGCGCACCCACGCATGTCCGCACAGGTGCGCGGCCACCTCGCCCGGCTCGATGCGAAAGCCCCGGATCTTGACCTGCTCGTCGGTGCGCCCCAGAAACTCCAGATTGCCATCCGGCAGGTACCGCGCCAGGTCCCCCGTGCGATACAGCCGATCGCCCTCCACAAAGGGACTGGCGATGAACCGCTCGGCTGTCAGCTCGGGGCGGTTCAG
>NZ_JBFPKG010000303.1:0-335 GCF_040948665.1 Paraburkholderia sp. BR14320 | reverse complement strand
CAAGGGCCAATTCAATCTCGCGAAGCTCGGTCTCAAAGATACTGCTGCGCCCGCAGTCTGGGAAGCCGTTCTGTCTAGTTGATGAGGGATCCTTTCTATAACTAAAATCTCGTCCGGACTACCTATTTGCACCGGAACCCTTCGCCCGTCGGGCCATCACTTCGCCATCCGCATCTGGCCATGCAGGGCCTTTCATGCATCATCGGCAAATCCAACGGAGAATCGCTGAAATCCCCCGAAACCCGTTGTAGAAAATCTGTAAGCAGTGGGCACGGTGGCAATAGCGCGTGGTCACATTTCGGTTCGCATTGCTTGTCCGGCCGCGTGCCGCACGG
>NZ_JBFPKG010000302.1:0-337 GCF_040948665.1 Paraburkholderia sp. BR14320 | reverse complement strand
GCGACCGCATTGGCCGGTGGGGGAATCACCGGCAGCACGCCGCAGGCTGACCACGCCTCGGTCTGCGCAATACTGTAATACGCGCCGTCGGCGATCACGCAGTCGACGTTCGCCTCGACTGCCAGCATCGCATTCAGGCCCGCCTCGTCGGAGACGTTGTCCTCGGTAATCGCGATCTGGTGGACATTCATCTCCGGGTCGATCGACAGATGCATCTTGCGCCACGGCGTCTGGCTCGCGTCGCAGCCGTACTTCTGGCGATGCCATTCGCTGGCCCGGCCAAACTTCATCCCGCTGCTGTCGACGATCAAACTGATCGCCTCGCCTCTGGACAGGC
>NZ_JBFPKG010000301.1:0-338 GCF_040948665.1 Paraburkholderia sp. BR14320 | reverse complement strand
CAGCGTCAGATACGGCGCCGCGAAACTCCATTCCTCATCCGACACATCAGTCGGATACCCTTTGCGGTCTGTTCTTTTCATCCCGCCAGGATAACAGGTCTCAATCGAAGTTCCTAACACGCTCTAGTCAAAAACTTTCTGGCTGTCTCCCGCCAAACGAAGACTTCGAGCTTCATGTTCCAGTCAAAGCAACATTAGGCTTGAAAAAGAACCAACTGGTTGCTAGTTTTTCAATGCCATCGAATTTGCGTGCGAGCCGCTGAGGACTGGATTTCCGATCAGGTCCCGAGATCAGCTATAACGTCCAGATTTCTGGACGCAGCGCATGACCGGAAACC
>NZ_JBFPKG010000300.1:0-340 GCF_040948665.1 Paraburkholderia sp. BR14320 | reverse complement strand
TCGCGTAGAACGCGATGTAGCCCAGGTCCAGCAGGCCGGCAAAACCCACCACCACGTTCAGGCCGAGCGCGAGCATCACATACAGCATCGCGAAGTCGAGCACGCGGACCCAGTAGTTGCCGCCCGCCGCACCGATGATCATCGGCGCCGCGATCACGAAGATCGTCGTCAGGATGCCGATGGTCAGCGTCTTCGTGCGGTTCTTTTCGGGAATGAGCGTCGTGGACGGCTCGATCGGTTGAATTGAGGTCATGATTGTTGACTCCTTGTGGCCCGGGATCAGGCACGATCCGCGACACGTTCGCCGAGCAGACCCGACGGACGGAACACGAGCACGACG